>NZ_JBFARL010000122.1:0-25308 GCF_040674655.1 Actinomadura sp. NPDC049753
CCCCCTGCTCGTACTGCTTGACGATCCGCACCGCCATCGCGAGCAGCAACAGCGCGCGGCGCAGCGCCACGACCAGGACGACCGTCGCGGCCAGCACGGCCGCGGAGATGGCCGTCAGCGGCACGAGCGACGCCCGGAGGTAGGACAGGTAGGGCCGGGACATCGTGAGGCCCTCGACCACGCCGGCGCCCGCTCCGAGCAGCAGGCCGCCGGCCGTCCAGTAGCCGGCCGCCCGCCTGCGCGCGATGAGCAGTCCCGCGAACGCCACCACCGGCAGGACGTCCCGCAGCCCGTCGATGCGGACGAGCACGATCAGCCCGAGCGCGGCCCCGCCGAGGAGCGCCTTGGCGCCGGCGACCCGGCCGTCGGCGGACTCCCCGCGGACGTCGTACAGCAGCGACAGGCCGCCCAGCAGCAGGACGATGGCGGGCAGCTCGCTGAAGGTGTTGCGGGAGACGTAGAGCATCGGCAGCGTCAGCGCGAGCAGCAGCGCCCCGGCGGGGGCCCAGCGGGGTCCGACGAGGCGCGCGACGAGCCCGGCGAACGACAGCACGCAGCACGCGCCGAGAACCGGCGCCGCCAGCACCATCCCGTGGGCGCCGCCGGCCCATCCGGCGGGCGCCAGCACCAGCGGCCACCCCGCCATGAACTGCGGGACGACGGCGCCGCCGTCCTGGTAGAAGGCGGGGCTCGCGAAGGCCAGGGCCGCGTCCGGGCCGCCGAACGCCCCCTCCGACAGCGGGATCGGCAGCGATCCGTGCTTCGCCAGCCACATCGCGAACTGGACATAGGACGCGGGGTCGCGGCGGACGACGATCTGCTCGGAGCACATGACGACCTGGAGCGCCAGGAACGCGGCGGTGACGGCGAACACCGACCACACCGGCCAGCGCTGCACCGCGTCCAGGCCGCCCGGGGCGTTCAGGCTCCCCGGGCGGCCGCCGGGGGCATCCCCCGGCCCGGTCCGCAGGCCGAGCCACAGGACCAGGGCCGCGACCGGCACGAACAGCGCGACCGCCGGGGCCGGGCGGAACACGCCCGCCATCAGCAGCGGCAGCGACACCGCCAGCCAGGCGACGAGGACCAGAGCCGGGGCCGCGGTGGCCCGGACGAGCAGCCGACCAGCGTTCATGATTCCGCCCCAGGCTCGCCGTCGCGGCGTGCGCCCGCCACTGTTCCGTCCTTCACCCGTGCGGAGCGTAGCGGCATCGGCGCGATGGCGGCGCCAGGACGATCATGCGGGCATACGCTCGGAGCATGAGCGCACACGCCGGGGCCGCGGACACGCCCGCGGAGCTGCTGCGGCGGCGGGTCGCGGACGACCCGTCCCGCCCGCTGGTCACCTTCTACGACGACGCGAGCGGCGAGCGGGTCGAGCTGTCCGCGCGGACGTTCGGGAACTGGGTGGCCAAGACGGCCAACTTCCTGGTGGACGGTCTCGCCGCCGAGCCCGGCGCCCGCGTCGTCCTGGTCCTGCCGCCGCACTGGCAGACCGCGGTGTGGCTGATGGCCTGCTGGTCGGCCGGTCTCGTCGCCGAGCCGGTCGATCCGCAGGACTTCGGCCGCGGCGGCGCCGAACCGGCCGGGGCGTCCGATCCGTACATCCTGGCGGTGGCGCAGGAGGTGCTGGACGACGTGCTCGCGGACGAGGTGCTCGCAGGAGGGGCCGAGGAGATCGTCGGCCTGTCGCTGCACGCGCTCGGCGGCCCGCTCGCCGACTGCCCGCCCGGTGTGACCGACTACGCGGCGGAGGTGCGCGCCTACGGAGACAGGTTCGTCCCCGGCCCCGAGGCGGCCTCCGAGGCTCCCGCACTGAATGTGACAAAGGCCACATTGAGCGCGGCGGAGCTGGTGGGCGCGGCGCGCGGGGCCGTTGAGAAATGGGAGCTGGACGCACGCGACCGGCTCCTGGTTGACATGTCCTTCACCACACTCGACGGGGTTCTGGCCTGCCTGCTTGCACCACTAGCCTCGGGTGCTTCCGTCATAATCCAACGAAACTTTGACAAAGCCGCCCTAGATCGTCGCCTGACCGTGGAGCATGTGACGGTGGTGGCCGGTACTTCCGGACCGAATGACGAATCCGGCTCCGTGTACCGCCTCCCCTGACCTACGCTTCCCTTTGCCCTCGTCCCGTCCGTTCGAACCATGAGCCACGGGCCGGCCCCTAGCGGGGACGTCCCCCGGACCCCCGGAACCGCCCATACCCCCGGACCTCGGAGCCGATGAACAGCAACCCGATGTACATGGAGTACGTCGACGACGCCGACCCGCAGCCGGCGCCGCGACGCGGCTGGCGCATCCTCGGCTGGGTGTGCATCGGACTGTCGGCGGTCATGGTGGTCGGTTCTCTCACCGCCTACGGCCTGTACCGCCAGGCGTTCGGGAACATCTCGCACGAGGACGTCAACGCCCAGCTCGGCCCCAACCGGCCGAAGAAGCTGAACAGCGCGATGAACATCCTGATGCTCGGGTCCGACACCCGTGAGGGCTCGAACGCCAAGTACGGCCGCTCGATGAAGAACGAGGTGCCGCGCTCGGACACGATGATCCTGCTGCACCTGTCCCCCGGCGGCGGCCAGGCGATGGGCATCAGCTTCCCCCGCGACCTGATGGTCCGGATGCCCTCCTGCAAGAGCCGCAAGGGCGGAGTGATCCCGGCGCAGACCCGCGCCCAGATCAACTCGGCGTTCAGCAACGGCGGCGCGGCCTGCGTCATCAAGACGATCGAGAGCCTCTCGAACATCCGCATCGACCACTTCATGCAGGTCGACTTCAACGGGTTCAAGTCCATCACCAACGCCGTCGGCGGCGTCCCGGTGTGCCTTCCGAAGGACGTGGACGACCCCAAGTCCAAGCTCAAGCTGAGCCGGGGCAAGCACAAGATCAAGGGCGAGACGGCGCTGGCCTACGTACGCGTGCGGCACGGCCTCGGCGACGGCTCCGACACCGACCGCATCAAGCGCCAGCAGAAGTTCATGGGCGCCCTCGCCGGCCAGGCGATGAGCGCGGGCGTGCTCAGCAACCCGCGGCGCATGCTCCAGCTGATGAACGCCGTGACCAAGTCGCTCACCACCGACAAGGAGCTGACGCCGCAGGTCATGATGGACATCGGCAAGGAGATGCAGGGCATGACCACCGGCAAGCTCCGGTTCGTGACCGTCCCGTCCGGGCCCGACCCGCTGGACCCGAACCGCGTGGCGCTCACCCCGGCCGCCCAGCCGTTCTTCTCCTCCGTCCGCAACGACAAGACCGTGCCGAAGGAGCCCGCGCCGGGCAGCACGAAGATCCCGCCGAGCCAGGTGCGCGTGCGGGTCTACAACGGCAGCGGCATCGACGGCCAGGCCGGGCGCGTCGCCAGCGACCTGGAGTCGCAGGGCTTCCAGGTCACCGTCGGCGGCAACGCCCCCTCGCCCACGACCACCACGCAGGTGCTGTACGGTGCCGGTGCCGACCAGCAGGCGCAGACCCTGACCGCGCTGATCCCGAGCAAGCCGCAGGCCGCGGCGCGCACCTCGGGCGGCACGCCGGGCGTCGTCGACCTGATCGTCGGCCAGAACTGGACGAACCTCAAGAGCGCCGGCGCCGGCATCCCGAAGCAGCAGGGTGAGATCCGCGCCAGCGACGACATCTGCAAGGAGACCTGACCGGGCGGCCGTATGACTTACACCACCAGGCCCTCGGAGGCCGACGCGGCGCAGCGAACCGAACGGCCGCCGTCCACGGACCCGGCGGCGCCCCTCATGGCGGGGGCGCCGGAAGCCGCGGGCACCACCGCCTCCGGGAGCCCGGCCCCGCAGGGCCCTGGCCCCGCGCGCAAGGTCCGCGACCCGTTCTTCGACAACGCCAAGTACTTCGCGATCCTGCTGGTGGTGGCGGGGCACTCCCTGGCCAACCTGCTGAACGTCCCGATGGCCAAGGGCCTCTACCTGTTCATCTACCTGTTCCACATGCCGCTGTTCATCGTGATCACCGGCTACTTCTCCCGGAACTGGACGTTCGCCGGCGGCAAGGCCCGCAAACTGATCACCAACGTCGGGGTGCCGTACGTGGTGTTCGAGTTCGCCTACTCGATCTACGACTGGCTCGCGGGCCGCAACCATCTCGAGATCAGCCTGCTGAACCCGTACTACCTGACGTGGTTCCTGTGCGCGCTGTTCATGTGGCGGCTCTCCACCCCCGTCTGGCAGCAGATCCGCTGGCCGCTCGCCGTCGCGACCGTTTTCGCCCTGCTGTCGTACATGAGCGACCTCGGCGGGACGTTCGACATCCACCGGGTGATCGGGCTGCTGCCCTTCTACGTTCTCGGGCTCTCGCTGAAGCCGCAGCATTTCGAGCTGCTGAAGAAGCCGATCGCCCGGCCGATCGGCGCGGTGGTGCTCGCCGTCGGGCTCGCCGGCACCTACCTCGTCATGAACCACATGTCGCGGGGCTGGATCTACTGGAAGCACCCGAACTACGAACTCCACGTCGGCAACCTCACCGGCACCGTGGTGCGGATCGCGATGTTCGCCGCGGCGGTCGTCTTCGTGGCCGCGTTCCTCAGCCTCATCCCGCGCGGGCGGTACTGGTTCACCGCCCTCGGCTCCTACACGTTGTACGCCTACCTGCTGCACGGGTTCGTGACCCGGCTGCTCAACTTCACCGGCTGGTGGGACGCCGACTGGATGCACACCCCGACCGGGGTGGTCATCGTGGTCGCCGGCGCCCTGGTGGTCGGAACGTTCCTGTGCTCCAAGCCCGTCGTGCGGACGATGAGCTGGGCACTGGAACCGAAGATGACGTGGGTCTTCACACCTCTGAGAAGGCCCGCCCGCTCCCGCTGACGCCCGCTCCCGCACCTGCTCCCTGCTCCCGCTCCCGCCAGTACCCGACCCCCCGGAGATATGTCCGACGTCCTCCCCACCCCGCCACCCGCCACGGGCAGTGCGCCTTCCGCCACGGGCAGTGCGCTCGCCCTGCCCGAGGCGCCGCCCGTCCCCGCTCCCCGCCCCGCGCCGGATCCGGCGGCGCCGCCGAAGCCGGCGCCCCGCCCCCGGGACGCGTACTTCGACAACGCCAAGTTCTTCACGGCCGTGCTGGTCGTGGTCGGGCACTTCTGGTCCCAGTTCGGGGACAGCCGCGCGACACACGCCGCATATGTCGTTCTCTACGCCTTCCATATGCCGGTCTTCGTATTTATTTCCGGCTACTTCTCCCGCGGATTCATGCGCTCGACGGACAAGTTCCGCAGCGTCCTCCCCACGCTCGTCGTCCCTTATGTGGTCTTCATCCTGCTCTACCGGGCGCAATTGGTCCTCATCAACGGAGTGCAGTTCCGGCTGAGCGAGCTCTTCCGGCCGCATTTCCTGATGTGGTTCCTGGTGGCGCTCGTCTTCTGGCGGCTGAGCGCGCCGCTGTGGAGGCACCTGCGCCATCCGGTGGCCGTCTCGGTGGCGTTCTGCCTCGTCGGCGGGAGCTGGGCGTTCACCGCCGACTCCACGCTCAGCCGGACCGCCGGGCTGCTGCCGCTCTTCGTCCTCGGGCTGACCGTCGACCCGCGGCACGTGCGGCGGCTGCGCGCCGGATGGGCGCGGTGGGCCGGGTTCGCCGTGCTGGCCGCCGCCCTCCCCGTCGCCTACGTCTGGGAGCTCGGCACGGTCGTCCCGAAGATCGACAGCGGTCTGCTCTACTGGAACCAGGGTTACGAAGCCATGGGCTTCGGCACCGCCGAAGGCATGATGTGGCGGCTCGTGGCCCTTGCCTTCGCCGTTCTCCTCGGCGCCGCCTTCCTCGCGTGCATCCCGCGCGGCCGGGCCCGGTACACCGAGATGGGGACGCGGACCATGTACGTGTACCTCCTGCACGGCCTCGTCATGAAGACGTTCGATTACACCGGCATGCTGGACGAGCCAGTCCTGCACGAGCCGTTCGGCATCGTCTCGGTCACCGTGGCCGCCATCGCGCTCGGCGTCGTCCTCGCCACCGCCCCCGTGCGGCGGGCCACCCGGTGGGCGGTCGAGCCCGACGCGCGGTGGCTCCTTCGACCCGCGCCCGCCAGGACCTGAGGTTCGAACCCGACCTGTGGGTATAGTCCAGAATCACCGAGTAGTTGATTGGCCTTCGCGTGAGCTCTGATCACGATATTTCCCTGAGCATCATCGTGCCCGTGCACAAAGTGCAGGGGTACATCCGGCAATGCCTTGATTCCATCCTTGATCCGGATCTTCCCCATCTGGAAGTCATCGCCGTCGACGACCACTCGCCGGACGGATGCGGCGAGATCCTCGACGAGTTCGCCGAGCGCGACCCGCGCGTCAAGGTCCGGCACCTCGCCGAGAACGTCGGCCTCGGCCGCGCCCGCAACATCGGGCTCGACATGGCGACCGGCGACTACGTCTGGTTCTTCGACAGCGACGACTACGCGACCGAGGGCGCCGTCCGCGCGATCTGCGACCGGCTCGCCGAGACCCGCCCCGACGTGCTGGTCTTCGACTACGCCCGGGCCTACTGGAACGGCAAGGTCAAGCGCAGCATCATCAACGACCTGTTCCGCGAGCCCCCCGCGCCGGACGTGTTCACCCTGGCGGAGCGGCCGAGCGTCCTCGAGATGATGATGACGGCGTGGAACAAGGCGATCCGCCGCGAGTTCCTGCTCGACCTCGGGCTGCGCTTCAGCGGCGGCTACTACGAGGACGTCAACGTCACCTACCCGATCCTGATGGCCGCCGAGCGCCTGAGCCTGCTGGACCGCGTCTGCTACATCTACCGGCAGCGCCGCCGCGGAGCGATCACCAAGACCGCGAGCGCCAAGCACTTCGACGCGTTCGCGCAGTACGACCGCATCTTCGAGTTCATGGACGGGATGGGGGCGAAGGCCGACCCGTTCCGCCCGCTGATGTTCGACCGGACGATCTGGCACCTGCTCGTCATCATCGAGCGGCCCGACCGCGTCCACGAGTCGGAGAAGGCGCGGTTCTTCGCGGAGATGTCGAAGACGTACAACAGGTACGAGCCCGCGGGGCACGTCCCCCCGGACGACAAGCCCTTCCTCGCCGACAAGCACCGCATGATCAAGGCGGGCGACCACCGGGGCTTCGAGCGGGTGCGCGCCGCCGAGGCCAAGGACAAGGCCCGGGGCCGGGGCGGGAAGGCCGCCAAGCTCCGCAGGCGCGGCGTGCTGCTGGGCAAGGAGCTCGCCAAGGAGCGCTACTACCAGATGCAGCGGCGCCTCCCGATCGAGGAGGACCTCGCCGTCTTCGCCGCGTACTGGTACCGCGGGTACGCCTGCAATCCGGCGGCGATCTACGAGAAGGTCCGCGAGCTGGCCCCGGACGTCCGGCCGGTGTGGGTCGTCAAGCCCAGGGCGCGCAGGACGATGCCGGAGGGCGTCGACTACGTCGTCGCCGGCTCCGCCGACTACTACCGGACGCTGGCCCGCGCGAAGTACTTCGTCAACAACGTCAACTTCCCCGACAACTACGTGAAGCGGCCGGGGCAGGTGCACATGATGACGCAGCACGGGACGCCGCTGAAGAAGATGGGCCTCGACCAGATGGAGTACCCGGTCGGCGCCAACGACATGGACTTCAAGGCCCTCATCGCCCGGTCGGACCGCTGGGACTACCTCGTCTCGTCCAACCCGCTGTCGACGGAGGCGTGGGAGCGCGGGTTCCCCTGCGACTACGAGATGCTGGAGATCGGCTACCCGCGCAACGACCGGCTCGTCGCCGCGGACGAGGACGAGCGCACCCGGCTGCGCGCGGAGCTCGGCGTCCCCGCCGGCGCGACCGCGATCCTGTACGCGCCGACGCACCGCGACTACCAGCGCCGCTACACCCCCATGTTCGACATCGGGCGGGTCGCGGACGCGCTCGGCGACGGGCACGTGCTGCTGCTGCGGGCGCACTACTACTACAAGATCAAGAACATGGCGGCGGACCTGGGCTGGCCGGAGGGCCGGGTCATCGACGTGTCCAAGCACCCGTCCGTCGAGGACCTCATGATCGCCTCGGACGCGCTGCTCACCGACTACTCCTCGGTGATGTTCGACTACGCCAACCTCGACCGGCCGATCGTGATCTACGCCAACGACTGGGAGACCTACCGGCTCACCCGCGGGGTCAACTTCGACCTGACGGCGACCCCTCCCGGCGTCGTCGCGGCCACCGAGGCCGAGCTGGTCGAGGCGTTCACGTCCCGGGCGGCGTGGGGCGACGCCGCCGCGAAGAACCTCGCGAACTTCAGGGCGCGTTTCTGCCCGTGGGACGACGGGCACGCGGCCGAGCGCGCCGTGCGCCGCATGTTCCTCGGCGAGAAGATCCCGAATCCGCCGCAGTAGGCCCCGCGCCGGTCCCGCCGCGGCGCCGTCCGGCGCACACCCCGTCACGCCCGAAGGAGTGGGTCGCTTGCCCTCCAGCAGGATCAGCGTCGTCGTGCTCGCGCACGGAGCCGGAGAGTCGCTCGGCGGCACCCTCGCGTCGATCGCGGGCCAGTCGCACGCGGAGCTGCGGGTCCTGGTGATGGACGACGGCGCGGGCGCCGCCGCCGGGGCCGTCCTGCCCGACGACCGGTTCCGCGTCGTGCGGCGGGGTGCGCTCAGCCGGGGCGCGGCGCGCGGTCTCGGCGCCGCGGAGAGCGACGGCGACTTCCTGCTGTTCGTGGACGGCGGCGACGAGCTGCCGGCGGAGGCCCTCGCGTCGCTGGTCGCGGCGCTGGAGGCGTCCGGCTCCGACATCGCGCTCGGCCGCGAGGCCGTCCGCCGGGGGCCGGAGCGAGCGCCGGCGTGGCGGCCCGTCGAGCCGTCCCTCGCCCCGGCCACCGGCACGAACGTGCGGCGCACCCCCGGCCTCGTCCGCGAGCGCGGGGTCGGCGGGAAGCTGTTCCGGCGGTCGTTCTGGACGTCGCACGGGCTGGAGTTCCCCGACCTCGGCCGCTACGACGACCTGCTCCCGGCGGTGCGGGCGCTGCATCTCGCGGAGGGCGTGGACGTGCTGCACGACGTCGTCCTGCGCCGGCGGGGCGAGCGGTTCCCCGCCACGACGGAGGCGCAGGAGATCGCGGACGGGTTCGGCGCCGTCGCCCTCGCCGTCGCCTGGCTCGGAGAGCACGGCCACGCCCGGTCCCGGCGGCGGCTCCAGGCGCTCGCGGCGGCCGAGGAGTTGCGCGTGTTCCTGGACGCGCTGCCGGACCTGCCCGGCGACGAGCGTGAGCAGGTCGTCGCGCAGGCGGCCGGGTACGCGTCCACGCTGCCCGCCAAGCTGCTCGCCGGCGTCCCGGCGCTGACGCGGCTGAAGTGGCATCTCGCCTCCGCCGGGCACACGGGCGAGCTGGTGAAGGTCGTCCGGTACGAGCGGGGGAAGGCCTCGCCGTCGATCGTCCGCGACCCGCTGCGCCGGTACGTCGTCTACCCGTACTGGAAGGACACCAAGGTCGGCGTCCCGCGCGAGGTGTACCGGGCCCGCGGCGAGCTGCGGATGCGGGGCCGGGTCCACGCGGTCGGCTGGGACGGCGACCGGCTCACCGTCACCGGCGAGGCCTACATCAACTCCGTCAGCATGCGGCGCCGCTGGACGTCGGTGAAGGCGATCACGCTGCGGTCGGGCGGACGGAAGATCCTCGCACGGGCCCGGCAGGCCCCGGCGCCCGGGAAGCGGTCGGGCTGGTCCGGCTTCGCGTTCGCCTTCGACGCGGGTCGCCTCCGCGACCGCGGGAAATGGGTCGAGGGGGTCTGGTCGGTCGAGGCGTCGGTGCTCAACGCGGGCGTGTTCCGGCGGGGGCCGCTGCGCGGCGGCGGCTCCGGCAGCGGCGCGCATCCGCCCTACCGCTACGTCGCCGACGACGTGCGCGTCGTTCCCCGCATCGACGACGGCCGCCTCGTCATCGAGGTCGAGCGGGTCCGGTCCGCGGCCGTCGCGCTGTCCTGGGACGGCGGCACGCTCGTCGTCGAGGTGAAGGCGGACGAGGCGCCGGACGGCCTGTCGCTGACGCTGGGCGACGACCGCGTCGACGTGCCGGTCACCGCGTCCGGCGACCGGTATGTCGCCCGCGTCGCCCCGGAGGCCCTCGAAGGGTCCCCGCCGCCGCCGGAGGAGATCGACGACACCCGCGACTGGACGGTCCGCGTCGCGGGCCGCCCCCTGGTCCTCGCCGAAGGGGTCGAGGACGTCCGGCGGGCGTTCGGCCCGCTGGAGGTCGCCGCGGGCCGCGGGCCCGGCGGCTACCTGCGCGTCCGGCGCACCACGGCGCGGCTCTCCGTCGACGCCTGCGCCTGGCGGCCGGACGGGACCCTCGTCCTGACCGCGGCGCATCCCGCGCACAGCGGCGGCCAGATCGTGCTGCGCGGCCGATGGCACCGCAAGGAGCACGCGTTCGACCTCGTCGCCGATCCGGCGTCGGGGCTGCTGCGCGGGGAGATCCCGGTCGCGGCCGTGCCGGGCGTCGCGGGCGTCCTGCCGCTGCGTTCCGGCCGCTGGGACGTGCTGTTCCGGCCCCCGGGCGGGCGGGCGCTGACCGTCCGGCTGTCGGCGGAGGCGCAGAACGACCTGCCCGGACCGCTGGAGGCGGCGCGGCGCGGCTACGCCCTGGAGGCGCGCGACGGGCTGCTCGCCGTGGCGGTGACGGGCGACGTGCCGCCGGAGGAGAAGAGCGCCGGCACCAGGTACCGGGAGGAGGCGCGCCGCCGAGCCGACCGCGACGGGCTGCGCGACGCCGTCCTGTTCTCGTGCTTCAACGGTCGGCAGTACTCCGACAGCCCGAAGGCCGTCCACGAGGAGCTGATGCGCCGGGGCTCCGACCTGGAGCAGCTCTGGGTGGTCAACGACGCGCAGGTGGAGCTGCCGGACACGCTGCGGCCCGTCCGGCTGCACGGCAGGGAGTGGCACGAGGCGCTCGCCGAGTCCCGCTACATCGTGACGAACCACCGGCTGGGCGACGCGTTCCGGCGGCACCCGGACCAGGTCGTCCTGCAGACCTGGCACGGCACGCCGCTGAAGAAGATCGGCGGGGACATCAAGGAGGTGCACTTCGCCTACGCGCCGGGCATGAAGAAGGCGCTCCAGTCGCGTTCGAAGGACCCCGGGCCCTCCCTGCCCGAGTGGAGCCACCTGCTGTCCCCCAACCCGTTCAGCACGGAGATCTTCCGTCGCGCGTTCGCGTTCAAGGGGGAGATGCTGGAGGTCGGCTATCCCCGCAACGACCTGCTGTACAGCCCGGAGGCCGGCGCGGTCGCCGCGCGGGTGCGGGCCCGGCTCGGCATCCCCGAGGGCAAGCGGGTCGTTCTGTACGCGCCGACATGGCGTGACGACCAGTACTACAGCCGGGGCCGCTACCGGTTCGACATGCGGATCGACCTGGAGCGGGCCCGCGCCGCGCTCGGCGACGACCACGTCCTGCTGGTCCGGCTGCACACCAACGTCGTGGACGGCGTCCGCGAGGACGGGCACGGCTTCGTCCGCGACGTCTCGGCCTATCCCGACATCACCGAGCTGTACCTGATCTCCGACGTGCTGATCAGCGATTACTCGTCGGTGATGTTCGACTACGCCAACACCGGCCGGCCCATGCTGTTCTTCACCTACGACCTCGCCGACTACCGCGACCGGCTGCGCGGCTTCTACTTCGACTTCGAGGCCGAGGCCCCGGGGCCGCTCGTGGAGACGTCCGACGACCTCATCGAGGCGGTCCGCGACGCGGAGTCCGCCATGGACGGCTATCGCGACCGCTACAAGGACTTCGTCGCGCGTTTCTGCCCTCTCGACGACGGGCATGCCGCCTCCCGTGCCGTCGACCGCGTCTTCGGCGCGGACGGCACAGTCCGGTAGGCGTCAACGGGGAAGGCGACTGGGCCGTGGACACGGTTCCCGACCGCTGCGAAGAGTCAGACCGCCGCTGGGTGGCCGACCATTGCAGGGTCGGCGCGGACGACGCCCTGCGCATCCGCTGGCCCCGGCCGGCGGCGGAAGGCGAGCGGATCGTCCTGCGCCACGCGAGGTCCGGGGAGGTCCGCGCCGGGCCGCTCTCGGACGACCGGCGCTCCGCCGTGCTCTCGGTCGCGGGGCTGGCGCCCGGCACGTGGGACGTCCTGCTCGGCGCGGACCGCCCTCTGCTGACCGACGATCCCGGGTTCTCCCTCGACGGCCTGCGCGAGTACGCCGGACGGGCACGGGACCGGGCCGTCCGCGTCGTGCGGCTGCCGGACGGGCGGGCCGCGCTCGACGTCCGCGAGGTCGTCCCGCACGCCGAGGTCGAGGAGGTGCACCCGCTCGACGGCGAGATCGGGATCATCGGATGGCCGGCCTACGCCGGGCCGTGCCCGGGCGAGAGCGCCCGGCTGGTCGCGGTCGCGCGCGAGGGCGGCGGCAGGGAGACGTGGAGCGCCCGGCTCGACGGGACCGGGTTCGACGCCCGCCTGGACGTCCGCGCGTTCACCCGGTGGAAGCCTTCCCTGTGGGACCTCTGGCTCGACGCGGGCGACGTCCACGCCCGCCTCGCCACGTTCCTCGACGACGCGCCGGGCAAGCGCGGCACGCTCTCCTACCCCCGCCAGGTCGTCGCGTCCTGCGGCCGGCGGATGAGCGTGCGGCCGTACTACACGCTGAAGGACGGGCTGGCGGTCGCCTGCCATCTCCTCCCGGAGGACGCCGCCCCATGAGGATCACGTTCCTGCTGCTGGAGGCCTGGACGATCGACGGCACGGTGCGCAGCACCTTCACGCTCGCGGACGAGCTGTCCCGCCGCCACGACGTCGAGATCGTCAGCGTGCGGCGCACGGCCGACCGGCCGGTGTTCCCGCTGTCCGACCGGGTCCGGCTGCGCTCCCTGGTCGACGTCCGGCCGGGCGCGAAGGCCCCGTGGCCGCACACCGGGCGCGCCGGGCGGCTCATGGCCGAGCCGACCCGGATCGTCCACCCCGAGGAGCGCAGCTTCTCCAAGTACTCCGCCTGGACGGACGAGAAGCTCACCCGCTTCCTGCGCCGGCCGCGCACGGACGTGCTGGTCACCACCCGCGCCGGGCTCAACCTGATGGCGGCGCGGCTGGCGCCGGCCGAGGTCGTCGTGGTCGGGCAGGAGCACCTCCAGCTCGGCATCAACGACGCCGGGATCCTCGCCGAGATCGAGGAGGGGTACCCGCGGCTGGACGCCCTCACCTGCCTGACGGCCGCCGACACCGCGGACTACGAGCGCCTGCTGCCCGCCGGCTCGTGCCCCGTCCACACGATCGGCAACGGGCTGCCCCCTCGGGTGCGTCCGCGGTCGCGGCAGGAGAACCGGGTGGTCGTGGCGGCGGGCCGGATCGTCTGGATCAAGGGGTTCGACCTGCTGCTGGACGCGTTCGCGAAGGTCGTGGAGAAGCATCCGCAGTGGCGGCTGCGCGTCCACGGCGAGGGACCGCGCCGCGAGGAGATGCGCCGCCGGGCCACGCGCCTCGGCCTCTACAACCACGTGCGGATGCTGGAGCCGGCCCACGACATGGAGGGCGAGCTGGCCAAGGCGTCCGTCCTCGCGCTGCCCTCGCGCGCCGAGCCGTTCGGCATGACGATCATCGAGGGGTTCGCGTGCGGGCTGCCGGTGGTCGCCTTCGACTGCCCGCACGGGCCCCGCGAGATCATCACTGACGGGGCGGACGGGCTGCTCGTCCCGCCCGAGGACTCCGGCGCGCTCGCCGAGACGCTGATCCGGCTGATCGACGACGAGGAGCTGAGGCGCGCGATGTCGGCGAACGCCGTCGCGTCGGCCGAGCGGTTCGCCGTGTCCGCCGTCGCCGCGCGCTGGGAGCGGATGCTCGCCGGGCTGCTCGCCGCGCCCTGCCGCGACAGCGGGCGGCGCTAGCCGGACTCGGCCTCGATCTTCGCCCGGGCCGCGGGCCGGGACTCCTCCCGCGGCGCGGGCACGCGCGGCGGGCGGCGCGGCGGGAACAGCGCCAGGCCGAGCGCGACGCACGCGAACGGGACGGCGGGCATGACGTAGCGGTAGTCGAAGTCGGCGGTCGCGGCGGGGATCACCAGCAGAGCCAGGCTCGTCCCCCACGGGAGCAGCGCGCCCGCCGTCCAGTGCCGGACGGGCCGGGCGAGGCGCCACCGCCCGTTCGACCGCGCGTGGGGCACGGCCCCGGCGAGCCCGCCGAGGAGCAGGACGCCGAGGATCGTGCCGGGCATGACCATGTGGTCCTGGTAGGCGAGGACCACCCCCGCCCACGGCCGCACGACCCGGGTCTCGCCGTCGCCGCCGTACCGCTCGGCGAGGCGCGCCTGCCTGTCGCTCCACGCCTCGCCCTCGGGGAACTCGTACTGGAGCCACGTCCACGGCGTGGGGTACGGCTGCCGTTGCCAGGCGAACGCCCGCAGGGTGTCGCGGACGACGACCTCCGCGTAGTCGGCGGGCTGCGCCTTGATCGCGGCCCAGGCGAACTCGCCCGCGAGCCGGTTGCCCTCCTCGCCGTAGACCCAGCCCGGGATGCGGCGGAACGGGGAGTCGGGCGTCCACATGACCGAGAACGATCTGGAGATCCGGGGATCGCTCCGCTTCGGGCACATGATCGCCAGCTCGGGCCGGGGCCTGATCACCCGGCAGTCGGCGAACGCGGCCGTGCGCCCGTAGAGGAACACCTGGTCGGCCTTGGCGAGCTTGTACTGGCCGTACTCCGCGTGGAACCAGACCAGGTAGCCGGCGACGGGCAGGACGAACGCGACGGCCGCCGCCGCGCAGGCCGTCCGGCCCGCCCTCCTGACCAGCATCGCGAGCAGGACCAGGGCGATCAGCGGCAGCCCCGCCGTCCGGGTGAGCGTCGCGCACGCCGTGAGCACCCCCGCCAGGGCGCCGAGCCACCAGACCGGCCGGCGCCGCCACAGCACGGCCGCCACCGCCGCGAGCAGCAGGAACGCGAACAGCGAGTCCGACATGAGCATGTGCTCGAGCGCGACCTGGTGCGCGGGGATCAGCACCGGGACGGTCAGCAGCGCCGCGGCCGCGCCGGGCAGCCACACCCGCCACGGCTTCCCGTCCGCCACGGGCAGGGCCGCCCGTCCCGCACGCCAGACCAGGGCGTACACCAGGACACCGGTGAGCACCCCGACGGCGTGCTGCACGGAGACCATCAGGCCGAAACTGTGGAAGGGCTTGAGCAGCCACAGCAAGATCGGATATCCACTGGGACGCGTCGGGTCCGGCCGGAACTCGACCGCGGCCTCCAGATACCCGGGGGAATCACCGAACCACAGCGGCGCCGGATAGGCGAGGACGGCGACGGCCCGGATCCAGACCGCGACGGCGAGCACTCCGGCGAACGGCAGGTGGGGCAGGAGGGGACGCACGCGCATTTTGCCACCCTTACCCACGGCGCTGATCGTCATGTGACCGGACGATCACGATCCGGGAGATCCCCGGTGACCGGAACCGGACAGCCGATACGATCAGACCGCTCCGCGAACGAAAGGAACCCCATGGCGAACTTCACGCTCGACGACGTTCGGCAACGGACGTACAAGGCGCGTGACGCCTGGTGGACCGTGCTGCTGGTCGACCCGCTGGCCGCCAGGCTCGTCAAGTTCACGGCGAACAGGACGCGCGTGACGCCGAACCAGCTCACCGTCGGTGCGCTCGTCCTCGGCCTCGCCGCCGGCGCCTGCTTCGCCGTCGCGTCCTGGCCATGGCTGCTCGCCGGCGCGCTGCTGTACCACCTGTCGTTCACGCTCGACTGCATGGACGGCAAGATCGCCCGGCTGAAGGGCACCGGCTCGGTGTTCGGCGCCTGGCTCGACTACATCTTCGACCGCGTCCGCGTCCTGGCCTGCGCGATCGCCCTGATGGCCGGCCAGTACGCCGCCACCGGCAACGTCGCCTACGTCTGGACGGCGCTCGCCGTCGTCTTCCTCGACATGCTGCGCTACATGGACGCGCTGGAGATCTACAAGGTCCGCTCGCAGATGCGGACCACCCTCAACGCGGCCCGCGAGGAGGCCCGGGCGCTCGAACTCGCGGCCCGCCGCGCCAACGGCGACCTGGCGGACGCCGACGAGGACCTGCGCTCCGCCGAGGCGCTCACCGAGGACCCCGAGGCCGACGCGGAGAACCGCGTCGTCGGCGACGACCCCAACGCCGCGGCCCTCCAGGCGGGGTTCAACCAGCGTTTCCCCTGGTACGCCCGCATCCGCAACGTCCTGATGGCGGGCCGCATCCGCCCCCACCTGATCAGCGGCATCGAGTTCCAGATGGGCGTGTTCATCGTCGCCCCGATCGCCGCCGCGATCGTGCCGGGCGCCATCATCCCCGTGGTGGTCCTCAGCGGCATCGGCCTGCTGGCCTTCGAGCTGATCATCATCTACAAGTTCTGGCTCTCCAGCCGGGACTACAGCCGCAGCCTCGCCAAGCTCAACGCCAAGATCGAGACCCACCGCGCCGAGCTCCCCGCCGAGCCCGCCCAGGCGGGCGCCGTCGTCGGCAGCTCCGGCTGACCCGTACCGCCGAAAAGGTCCCCGCGGCGCCGCCGCAGGGACCTTTCTCTTGGACGGCCCTTCCCAGGGCCGTCCTTCACCCTGCGCGGACGGAAGGAGCGGCCTAGCCGGCGAGGAGATCCGTCCACTGGCGGCAGACCTCGTCCAGGCCGTAGGCGGCCTTCACCTGGGCGCGGGCCTGCTCGGCGTCGTCCTGCCAGCGGCCCAGCGAGACCGTGGTGGCGATGGACGCGGCCATGGCGGAGGTGTCGTCGTGGATCCAGCGGCGCTCGTAGATGGTCTCGGCGCCGGGCCAGGGCAGCAGGGCCGGGACGGCCCCCGAGGCCATGCCCTCGGCGGGCGCGAGGTGGAAGCTCTCGTCGTCGCTGGTCGACAGGACCCAGCCGATGCGGCGCAGCCAGGAGGCCACGTCGCGGCCGTAGGAGTCGAACACGACGCCGCCGGAGAGGAGGCGGGAGCGCCGGATGCGGCGGAAGACCTCCTCGTAGTGGGCCCGCTCCTCGTCCTTCTGCCAGATCCACCAGTACTCCCAGGGGAGCTTGGACTTGACGAAGAGGGTGAAGCGCGGGTCGTCGCGGCGGAGCTCCTCGACCACGTCGAGGGCCAGGTCCAGGCGCTTGCGGGACGGGGCGATGCCGATCATCCCGAGGTGGTGCTCGGCGCCGGGGAGCTTCGCGCGGTCGAGCTGCGCGTCGTCCACCCAGTTCGGGACCGTGACGACCTTCTCGGCGGGCCAGCCGGTGATCTCGCGGGTCAGCGCGTTGTAGTGGGGGCTGACGCAGATGACCTGGTCGACGGCGCCGATGTCGAGCTGCTTCGGCCAGGCCGCGTACAGCTCGAACCGGTGCAGGCGCACGACGAGGCGCTGGTCCGGGCGCTTGCGCTGGGCGAACCAGAGGGCGTTCGGGCCGCACCACTCGCAGACGATGACGTCCGCCCAGTCGACCAGGGCCTGGCTGCGCTCCTCGTCGTGGGCCTTCAGCGCGGCCCAGTGGTCGACCCGGACCTCCAGGTCGGGGCGGGAGCGCAGGTAGTCCAGCAGGCGGGAGAAGAACTTCAGGTCGTGGCCCGCCACCCCGACGCGCAGGCGGCGCCCCTTCACGGCGAGAACCTTGTCGGACGGCTCCGGGAACGCCTGCGCCAGGTAGCCGCGCAGGCGCGCGGCGGCCGCGTCGAGGGTGAACTCCGCGGCCGCCGCCCGGCAGCGGTCCGCGGCCAGCGTGAAGACCTCCGGGTTCTTGCCGATGAGCGTCAGGGCGTCGAGCACGTCGTCCTCGGTGGCCGCGAACAGCGGGTAGTCGGTCCCGAGGAGCCGCTCGTGCATCGGGGTGCGGTTGAGGACGACCGGGACGCCGAGCGTCCCGCACTCCAGCACCTTCGTGGACAGTTCGAGGCTGGCGTCCATGGAGGCGTCGCGCCAGGACAGGCCCACGTCGCCGGCGGCGGTCAGGCGCATCGCCTCGGCCCGCGGGTGGCCGCCGTGCCAGACGACGCCCTCGCCCGTCTCCAGCGCGGTCCTCATCCGGGACGCGAATCCGGGATCGGACGGATCGTCGTGGATCTTGTCCCCGACCATGTGCAACTCGGCGTCCACGCCGCGCATGGCCAGCAGGCGCGGGAGGGACGTCATCTCGTAGGTGTTCCACCGGGGCGCGAACTTGCCGGTGTAGACGAGGCGGAGCGGGCCGTCGGAGGGGCCGGGGCCGCGCGTCTCCAGGCCGTCCGGGAGCACGACCACCGGCGGGAACAGCACGCTCTTGCCGGCCGTCGCCGGGACGGCGCTCTCCAGGAACCCGCGCAGCTCCTCGGTCTGGCACAGCAGGACGCGGGAGGCGTCGGCGATCCGGCGCAGGTCGCCCTTGGCGGAGGCGGTGAACTCCGCGGCCGACTGCGGGACGTCGGTGAGGTACGTCCAGAGCCGCCCGGCCATCGGGCCCGCGGCGAGCTTGCCCGCGAGGATGCGGCCGCGCACCACGACGAGGTCGTACGGGTCCTCCTCGTCGACGCGGGCGAGCACCTCGGCGGCCTGCCGCGCGGCCATGCCGGCGGGGCCCTCGAACAGCCCCTCGGCGTGCGGGCTGCGGACGGTGACGCCGGGCAGGGCGCGCAGCGGGTCGACGAGCCGGCCCGTCCGGACGGGCGCCTTGAGGACCAGGGTCACCTCGCAGCCGGCGCGGACCAGGGCCTGCACCATGCCCTGGGCCCAGATGGCCGACCCGTCGATGATGTTGAGGTCGACGTCGCCGTAGACGAGGGCACGTGGTCGCACGGTGGTTCCTTTCAACGGGCCGGACTGCTCGCGACGGCGGAATCGTGCGCGCGGTCCGGCGACGGCGCCGGGTCGAGGAGGCGGACGAGCGCGGCGGGCGCGCCGGCGGTCGCGTCCCAGTGCAGGGACGCCAGGGTGGCGGGCGGCGCCTCGCCCCACAGGACGAGCGGGAGCGAGCGGGCCGCGGCGATCCGGCGGATCTCGTGCAGCGCCAGATCGCGGTCGTACATGCCGGGGACGCCCAGGTAGGCCCACGGCCCGCCGGGCTCGCCGGCCGCCGCGTCCACCACGAGCGCGTCCACGTCGGCGGTTTCGAGGGCGATAGCGGCGTCGTGCGGGTAGAGGGCGACGACCCTGGCGTGCCCGGCGAGGACGGCGGCCGTGCCGGGCGCGAGCACCCCCGCGACGATCGGGACGTCGGAGGGGCCCGCGACGAGCAGCCGGTCCTCGGGCCGGTCGACGCGGTCGGGCTGGACGCCGCCGCCGGCCGCGCGCGCCGCGGCCGAGACCGGGGCGCTGCGCTTGCGCCAGAGCCGGTACAGCTCCCTCGGCAGCCGCTTGCCGCGCTTGGGGTCGCGCGCCGCCCCGGCGACCAGCCGCCCGAACTGGACGGCCGTCGAGGCCTCCAGGGCCGCGAGCCGCCTCTCCAGCTCGTCGAGGCGCGCCTCGCGCTCGCGCAGCGTGGACTTCAGCCGCCCGAGCTGCTGGTAGGCCTTGGCGTTCTTCTCCTCGTCACTCACCCAGGAACTCCATGATCACTTCGGCGATGCGGGGGCCGGCGTGGCCGTCCCACAGCGGCGGCCTGCGCTCGCCCCCGGTCGCCGCTCCCCCTTCCAGGCACTTGCGGACCCCCGGCACCAGCTCCTCGAACGTGACGAGCCGGTTCGTGCCGTGGGTGATCGTGATCGGCCGTTCGGTGTTGGGGCGGACGGTCAGGCACGGCACCCCGAGGATGGTCGTCTCCTCCTGCAGGCCCCCCGAGTCCGTGACGACCACCGCCGCCCCCCGGACGGCCGCGATGAAGTCGATGTACCCGAGCGGCTCCAGGATGTGCACGCGGTCGTGCTCGTCCAGCCCGGCGGCCAGCAGGTTCGCCCGCCCGCGCGGGTGGACGGGGATGACCAGGTCGGCGAGGTCGGCGACGCCGTGCAGGCGCCGGACGAGGGCCGCGGCCGTCTCCGGCGCGTCGACGTTCGCGGGCCGGTGCATGGTCGCGAGGACGTAGCGCTCCGGCAGCCCGTGCGCCGCCCGCACGGCGGCCGTGTCGAACTGGTCCAGGTTGGCCAGCAGCGTGTCGATCATCGGGTTGCCGACCAGGTGCGCCCGCTCCACCGCGACGCCCTCCGCGGCCAGGTGGCCGATCCCCTCCGGGCTCGTGACCAGGCACAGCGCGGAGAGCTGGTCGGTGATCCTGCGGTTGACCTCCTCCGGCATCGTCATGTCGAAGCTGCGCAGCCCGGCCTCCACATGGGCGACCGGGATGTGCAGCTTGGCCGCGACGAGGGCGGCGGCGATCGTCGAGTTCACGTCGCCGTACACGATGACGAGCGCGGGTGAACGACCCGTGAACTCCTTCTCCAGCCCGATCATGAGCGCGGCGGTCTGCTCGGCGTGCCCGCCCGACCCGACGCCGAGGTTGACGTCGGGCTCGGGAAGCCCGAGCTGGTCGAAGAAGATCTCCGACATCCGCGCGTCGTAGTGCTGGCCGGTGTGGATCACCGCCTGCTCGGCGCCCGCCGCGGCGAGCGCCGATATCACCGGCGCCGCCTTGACGAAGTTGGGCCTCGCCCCGAGGACGTGCACGATGGGTGCCAACACAATTTCCCTTCTGTTCATCGGGGTTCCCTACCGTCCGGCCTGTGGCCGACGAACCCGTGAAGAAAACCGTCTACCTGGCCGGACTTGCCTGGCGGCAGCTCCGCGACGACCCCGGACGGGCGTCGCGGCTCGCCGTGCGGCTGGCCGCCCGGACCCCGCTCGGCGGCCGGCTGCGGCGCTCCCGCCTCGTCGTGCCGAGGCCCCGGGACGTGGGACGCGAGACGCGGGACCTGCGGCTCCTGCTCACCGAGCCCGCTCCGGCGCGTCCGCGCCGGGCCGTCCAGGGCACGACCGTCCTGCAGTTCGTGACCAACGCCCTGCCGCGCACGAACGCGGGTTACACCGTCCGGACGCACCGGATCGCCCTCGCCCAGCGCGAGATGGGGCTCGATCCCCACATCGTGACCCGGCTCGGATACCCGCTCAGCCAGGGCATCGCCGACGCGCGGGCGCGCGTGGACGTGGACGGCGTCCCCTACCACCGGCTGCTGCCGTGGTTCCCGCAGACGGATCCGCGCGACACCGTGGCGAAGAGCGCCGACCTCGCCGGACGGCTGGTCGAGGAGCTGAGGCCGTCCGTCCTGCACGCGGTCAGCAACCACCTGAACGCGGCCGTCGCGCTGGAGCTCGGACGCCGCCACGGCGTCCCGGTCGTGTACGAGGTGCGCGGCTTCCTGGAGGACTCCTGGCTGTCCCGCGATCCCGCGCACCGCGAGGACGACGAGTTCTACCGGCTGACCCGCGAGTTGGAGACCCGCCGGATGGCCGAGGCGGACGCGGTCGTCACGCTCGGCGAGGCGATGCGCGCGGAGATCGCCTCCCGCGGCGTCCCCGAGGAGAAGATCTTCACGGTGCCGAACGGGGTGGACGAGGCGTTCCTCGCGCCGCTCCCGGACGGCTCCGGGCTGCGCGAGCGGCTCGGGATCGACCGCGGCGCCACCGTCGCCGGCCTCACGTCCTCGTTCTACGGCTACGAGGGCATCGACACGCTCATCGACGCCGCCGCCCTGCTGCGCGAACGGGGCGCGCCGGTCACCCTCCTGCTGGTGGGGGACGGTCCCGAGCGCGGCGCGCTCGAACGGCGCGCGGCCGAACGCGGCGTCCACGCCGTGTTCACCGGCCGGGTGCCGATGGAGTCCGTTCGCCAGTACCACGCCGTCCTCGATGTCTTCGCGGTTCCGCGCCGGGCGGACCGGGTGTGCCAGTTGGTGACGCCTCTGAAACCGATCGAGGCCATGGCGGGGGGAATCCCCGTTATAGCCAGTGATGTCAAGGCTCTTCGCGAAATCGTGGAACCGGGCGTGACGGGGGCGTTAACAGTTCCGGAAGACGCGGAAGCCTGGGCGAATTGCCTGGAAGATCTGGCTTACAGTCCCGAAAGGAGACAGAAAATCGGGCGGTCGGCCCGTGAATGGGTCGCGGCGGAACGGACCTGGCGCGCCGTGACGGCCGGATACCGGGCCGCCTACCGCTTCCCGACACGCCAGAGCACATAGATCGAAGGGGGCTGCCGCGTGGATCTCGTGGTCATCGGACTCGGCTACGTGGGGCTGCCGCTCGCGCGGGAGGCCTGCCGGGCCGGCCTGCGGGCCGGCGGGCTCGACCGGGACGCGCGCGTGGTCGCCGGCCTCAAGGCCGGGATGTCGCACGTCGACGACGTGTCGGCGGACGAGGTCGAGCACATGCTGCGGGCGGGGTTCGCCCCGAGCCTGCACGAGGACGTCCTGGACGGCGCCCGCACCGTGGTCATCTGCGTCCCGACGCCGCTCTCGCCGGAGGGCGGACCGGACCTGACCGCGGTGCGCGGCGCGGCCGAGACCGTCGCCCGCCACCTGGAGCCCGGGACGCTCGTGGTGCTGGAGTCCACCACCTACCCGGGCACGACCGAGGAGGTCGTGCGGCCCATCCTGGAGACGTCCGGCCTGGTCGCCGGGGAGGAGTTCCACCTGGCGTTCTCGCCGGAGCGGATCGACCCCGGCAACCCCGTCTACGGCGTCCGCAACACCCCGAAGATCGTCGGCGGGCTGACCCCGGCCTGCGCGTCGGCGGCCTCGGCGTTCTACGGCAAGTTCGTCGACCGGGTCGTGGAGGCCAAGGGGACGCGCGAGGCCGAGATGGCCAAGCTGCTGGAGAACACCTACCGGCACGTCAACATCGCGCTGGTGAACGAGATGGCGGTGTTCTGCAACGAGCTCGGCATCGACCTGTGGGACGCCATCGACTGCGCGGCCACCAAGCCCTTCGGGTTCCAGGCGTTCCGGCCGGGGCCGGGCGTCGGCGGGCACTGCATCCCGATCGACCCGAACTACCTGTCCTACAAGGTCCGCTCGCTGGGCTACCCGTTCCGGTTCGTGGAGCTGGCCCAGGAGATCAACGACCGGATGCCCCGGTACGTCGCGGAACGCGCCCAGCAGCTGCTCAACCGGGAGGGACGCGCGCTCAAGGGCGCCAGGGTCCTGCTGCTCGGCGTCACCTACAAGGCCGACATCGCCGACCAGCGCGAGTCGCCGGCCCGGCCGGTGGCGCGGCGGCTGGCCCGCCTCGGCGCCGACCTGTCGTTCCACGACCCGTTCGTCACCCTGTGGGAGGTGGACGGCGAGCCGGTGCCGTCCGCCGGGGACGACCTGGCCGCCGCCCTGGAGGCGTCGGACCTGGCGATCGTGCTGGCCGACCACGCCGCCTACGACGCGGCGACGCTGGCACGGCACGCCCGGCTGCTGTTCGACACCCGCGGCCGGACGCGCAACGTCCAGCAGGACACCGTCGAGCTCCTCTGACAGGCGGGCGCATTTCGGTGGCGGACTTCTTTGACAGGGCTTTTCCAACCGGCGGGTTCTGCCTGACCGACGGTCTTCCCTTTCGTTCGGGGAAGAGTCGCCCGGCAGCGTCCACGCCCCGGACAGCGGGAATTCATCGGCAATTTCCATCGGCACCCGAGACTCGCCGGTGATGGACGAATCGGACGTTGCGGAGTGAGTGTGATGCGGGTCTGCGTTTGCACGGTGGTGCACCACCCCGAAGACGCGCGCATTCTGCACCGGCAGATACGCGCCCTGCTCGACGCCGGCCACGAGGTCACCTACATCGCCCCTTTCCGGGCGTGCAACGCGACCCCGTGGCGCCAGATCAGCCCGGTGGACGTCCCGCGGGCCACGGGACGGCGCCGGGTCCGGGCCCTGCGCGCCGCCCACCGCGCGCTCGTCGAGCACGCCGCGTACGCCGACGTGGTCCTCCTGCACGATCCCGAGCTGCTGGTGTCGCTGCCCCGCGAACTCCAGGGCCGGACGGTCGTCTGGGACGTCCACGAGGACACCGCCGCCGCCCTGTCGGCCAAGGGCTGGGTGCCGGGGCCGGCCCGCCCCCTCCTGCGCCCGGCCGTGCGCCGCCTGGAGCGGCGCAGCGAGCGGCGGCACCGGCTGCTGCTCGCCGAGGAGGGCTACCGGTCCCGGTTCCGCGAGGACCACCCGGTCGTGCCCAACACCACCTACGTGTCCGACCTGCCGCCCGGACCGCCGGACGGCCGCCGCGCCGTCTACGTCGGGCAGCTCTCGCGGGCCCGCGGCGCCCTCGACATGATCGAGATGGCCCGGACGCTGGCCGCCGAGGGCGTGCTGGTGGAGCTGATCGGCGCCGCCGACGCCGACGTCCGGGACGCGCTGCGCGCGGCGCAGCGCGAGGGGGTCGTGCGCTGGTACGGGTTCGTCCCGAACGACCGGGCGCTGCGCATCGCCGAGGGCGCGATGGCCGGGCTCGCGCTGCTGCACGACGAGCCGAACTACCGGCACTCCATGCCGACGAAGGTCGTCGAGTACATGGCCCGCGGCATCCCGGTGATCAGCACGCCGAACCCGCCGGCCGTGGGCATCGTGGAGCCCGCCGAGTGCGGGCTGATCGTCCCGTTCGGCGCCCCGGAGGCCGCCGCCAAGGCGGTCCTGCGGCTGCGGGACGACCCCGTCCTGCGCGCCGAGTTCGGCCGGCGCGGCTACGAGGCCGCCCGGGAGCGGTTCCACTGGCCCGTCCACGCCGAACGCTTCGTCGCCCAACTGGAGGCGTGGGCGGGCCGCTCCCCCATGGCCGTCCCGGAACCCGAGGCCGAGCCCGTCCCCGAGTTCTGAGCCGCCCGGCGGGGACGGGCCGCGGACCGGGTCAGGAGGGGGCCTCGGACAGGTGGCGCAGGCGGTAGGCGACGGACCGGGCCAGGCGGGCTGCGGCTCCCGGCGGGCGGTTCGCCTCGACCATCACCACGCACCGGCCGACCCGCAGCGCGATCATTCCGGCGGTCGGGCCGATCTCGTAGGCCTCGTCGCCCCCGATGTCGCGCCGCCGCCGGGCCTGCGCCTGCGCGGCCTGCAGCGTCTCCAGCATCCGCGACGCCGCCGCGTCGGTGTCGGCCACCCAGCGGACGCTCACCGTGAGGCCGGTGACGGCGGCCTCCGGGCCGTCGTCCCGCTCCGGGCCGCCCTCCCGCGGCCCGGCCGAGGGATCGGGCGTGGCCGAGCCCGTCGCGCTCGGCTTCGGCGACGGCGACACACGCGCGCCGGACCCGGCCGGGTCGCGCCCGCCGCCGCGTCGCGTGTACGTGCAGGACACCGGGTGCGGAAGGCGCACCGACCCGGCCGACGCGCGGCGCGGCTCGGTGACGTAGCCGGTCAGGCGCGCCGCGGCCAGATCGGGCTTCCTCAGCAGGGAGCACGCGTCCGGCCAGTCCTTCTCCGGCACGCCGCCGAGTTCCGGCGGCCCGGTGCCGGCGAGCCCGCCGCGCAGGGCGACCAGCCGCGCCGCGCCGTCCGG
>NZ_JBFARL010000123.1:0-24919 GCF_040674655.1 Actinomadura sp. NPDC049753
GGGGACCGTCCCGCGGCCCCCTCCACCGGGTGCCGGGCCACCCGGAACGTTCCGGTCGGCCCGTCGCCGTTTCGGGGCCGTCAGGCCCGCGCCTTGTCCCAGGCCTCGCTGGCGAGGAAGTAGGTGTCGTAGATCTCCTGGACGTCCAGGAGGCTTTCGGGCGGGACCTTCCCGTAGGCGATGCGCTCCAGGTGGCGGAAGTACTCGAACCGCTCGACGCCGGGGGTGATGACGATGAGGATGTCGGCGCTCTCCCCGGGGGCGGCGGCGAAGGCGTGCGGCAGGCCGGGCGGGACGACGACGAGGTCGCCGCGTTCGGCGGTCACCACCTGCTCGCCCGAGAGGAGCTGGGCGGCGCCGTCCAGCATGTAGAACATCTCGGCGGAACCGTCGTGGCGGTGCGGTTTGGCGCCGTCCGCGCCGGTGGCGAGGGTGACGCGCTGGGTGGAGAGGGCGCCGCCGGTCGAGCCGCTGTCGGCCAGCAGCCGGATGGTGACGGGGGAGCGGCCGATCACCTCGGCCTCGGCGGAACGGACGATCACGGACTCGTCGAAGTCCGGTGAGATCAGCGACATGGCGGTGGCTCCTTGTGTCCGGGGCGGAAGGGGTCAGAGGGCGAACATCAGGGCCGCGCTGACGAGCACGAGCACGGCGGTGGCGAAGTGGATGCCGAACGCGGCGGCCTTCGTGCCGCCGTGGCGCAGCACGATCAGGGTGTCGCCGAGCGGCGCGATGGCCACGACCAGCATGTACCAGCCCACGGCGTGGGCCTCGGCAAAGGCGATCAAGGCGAGGCCGAGGACGCCGAACGTCAGGTCGCGCACCCCCTTGATCGTCAGGTACGCGGCGTCGCCGTCCGGCTTGGCCGGCACGCCGTAGCCGGCGGCCGCCGGGTGGGGGGAGAGGAGGAACCGCGCGCCGATGAAGAGGACGAGCAGGGCGAGCACGGTGGCCAGTCCGTAGGCGATAGGGGTGAGCATCAGCGTCTCCAAAAGTGCTAGCGGTGCTAGGAACGAGAACGACGCTAGCATAGCGCCGACAGTATGGCTAGCAATGCTAGGATCGCTGCCATGTCGATCCAGGGACGCCGGGAGCGAGAGCGGGCGGAACGCGAGAAGCTGATCATCACGGCGGCGCGGGAGCTGGCCGAGAGCGAGGGGTGGGACGCGGTCACGACGCGCCGGCTCGCCGCGGAGATCGAGTACAGCCAGCCCGTCCTCTACAGCCACTTCAAGGGCAAGGGCGCCATCATGGCGGCGGTCGCGGTCGAGGGGTGCGCCGAGCTCGCGGACGAGCTGCGGCGGGCGCGCACGGCGGCGTCCGGGCCCGCCGAGGCGCTGGCGGACGTCGCGGCGGCCTACACGGACTTCGCGGAGCGCAGGCCCGCCCTCTACGACGTCATGTTCGTCAGGGACGTCGACCTGCCGTTCGCGACCCCCGAGGCGCCGCCCGCGCTCCAGGAGGCGTTCGGCGAGCTGCGCGAGACCGTCCGGCCGTTCGCGGGCGGGGACGACGTGGACGTGCTCACCGAGACGTTCTGGAGCGGCCTGCACGGCCTGCTCACCCTGATGCGCGACGGGCGCATGCACCGCGAGCACCACGAGCTCCGCGTGGCCGTCCTGCTCCGCCGCTTCTCCGCCTGACCCCGCCCGCCGCGGCCGGAGGCGGGCCGGTCAGCCGGCGGCCGCGCGGCCCGCGCTGGTGGCCTTGATGGCGCCGTCGGGGGTGAAGGCGACCGTCACCTGGCCGCCCTGCGGGGCGACGCCCTCGATGATCTCCTCGCTCTCCCGGATCCGGCACCCGTGGTGGGCGAGGAAACCGCGCACGACGCGGCGCTGCTCGGTGGGGAAGACCTCGGCGGCGGTCATCATCAGGCGCGTCGCCGAGAGCGGGTCGAACTCGGCCGCGGGCAGGGCCGGGTCGTCGAGGTGGAAGTAGAACGAGCCCTGCCCGTCGTTCACGCGGCAGCTCTGCACGCCGTTGCCGCCGAGCAGCGCGGCGGCGGCGATGGCCATGGTGGTCGCGGCCTGGTGCGGGTCGGGGAAGCCGGACAGGTCCAGGCGCCCCACCGTCAGTTCCGGGATGGCGCGGCGCGCGCCGTGCTCGCGGACCGCGGCCAGCGGGGCGACGGCGGGCACGCCGTCGCCGTAGTGCGGGTTGGCCCACGCCCACAGCCACGTGTCGCTCACGTGGGAGAAGCTGCCGAGGAACGTCATGCCGTGGAGGGTGCGGCCGCCCGCGGTGAGGGTGCGCGCGTCGACGTCGAAGGCGATGTCGCCGTCCCCGACGGCGGCGTTGAGGACGTTCTGCCGCTGGATCGCCGCGGCCGACCCCGCACTGGCGAACTCCTCGAACTCCGGGCTGTAGCAGCCGAGACCGCTCAGGAACTCCGACCAGAACCGGGCACTGCGCTCGTCGCCGCGGCGCCGGTAGAGGTCGCCGAGCCTGCGGGCGGCGTGCTCGACGCCGGCCTCCTGCACCGATCTGCGGAACCAGCCGATGGCGGCGTTCTCGTCGCCCGCCTGCTGCGAGTGGTCGCCGAGGCAGAAGGCGGCCTTGGGATGCCCGAGATCGGCGGCCAGCCGCCACGCCTTGAGCCGCCCGGCGGGATCGCCCCTGTCCTGGCGCACGAACCCCAGGTTGAACGCTGCGCCGCCGTTGCCGCGCTCGGCGGCGCGGGCGTACCAGGTCTCCGCCGCTTCGAGGTCGCCCTTGCCGTCGTCGTCGCACAGCCGGCCGAGGTTGAACGCGGCCTTGTCCGAGCCGAGCTCCCAGGCCCGGCGGAACAAGTCCATGGCCTGTTCGACGTCGCCCCTGTTCTCCAGCAGGATGCCCAGGTTCAGAGCGCCGCCCGAGAAGCCGCCCTCGGCGGACCGCCGGTACCAGCGTTCGGCGGTCTCCAGGTCGCCGTCCCGCTCCGCGCCGTAGCCGACCTCGAAGGCGCTCTCGGGGAGCCCCGCCTCGGCGGCCCGCCGCCACCACGCCAGAGCCTCCCGGTCGTCGCCGCGCTCCGCCGCGATGGACCCGAGCTCGTGGGCGCCCCCCGGATGCCCGGCTTCGAACGCCTCCCGCAGCAGCTCCTCGGCCTCCGCGAGGTTCCCGCCGCGCCTGGCCTCCAAGCCGCGCTCGTACGGTTCGACTGATCCGGCCGGGTACTCGGTCATCGCACGCCCCCTCTGAGTGATCACAGGTTCACGGGATCGACGCTGCGCGCCCGATCCGGGTTCCCGCCGGCGTGCGGGCGATCGAAACCGCTCCGCACGCATGGACGGGCGGCCCCTTCCGGTGGTAAGCCCGGGGGAAGAACGGGCCGTGCCGCGGCCCGTGGAGCGCTGGAGCCCCCCATGGAACACGACTACGTCATCGTCGGCGCCGGGTCCGCGGGGTGCGCCCTGGCCGCTCGCCTCTCCGAGGACGCCTCCGTCACCGTCGCCCTCCTGGAGGCGGGCGGCCCGGACGACAAGAGCGAGATCCGCATCCCGGCCGCGTTCCCGAAGCTCTTCAAGACCGAGTACGACTGGGACTACAGCACCGCCGAGCAGCCCGAGCTGGACGGGCGCGAGCTGTACTGGCCGCGGGGGAGGACGCTCGGCGGGTCGTCCTCGCTGAACGCGATGATGTGGGTGCGCGGGCACTACGACGACTACGACGACTGGGACATCCCCGGCTGGTCGTACGAGGACGTCGTCCCGTACTTCAAGCGCGTGGAGGGGCGCGTCGGCACCAACAAGGGCGACGTGTACGGCACGTCCGGCCCGGTCACGATCTCCGAGCAGCGCAGCCCGAACGTGACCACGCGGGCGTTCCTGGAGGCGTGCGCCGCCACCGGCCTCAACAGGTTGCCCGAGCTGAACGGACCGTCCAACGAGGGGTACGCGCTCACGCCGGTCAGCCAGCGGCGCGGGAGGAGGTGCAGCGCGGCCGACGCGTACCTGCGTCCCGCGCGGAAGCGTCCCAACCTGACCGTCGTGACGGGCGCGCAGGTGTCGCGGGTCCTGATCGAGGACGGCCGGGCGACCGGCGTGGAGTACGGCGGCGGGCGCGTCACGGCGCGCCGCGAGGTGATCCTTGCCGCGGGCGCGGTCGGGTCGCCGCACCTGCTGATGCTGTCCGGCGTCGGCGACCCCGAGCACCTGCGGAGCGCCGGTGTGGAGCCGGTCGTGGAGTCCCCGCAGGTAGGGCGCCATCTCCAGGACCACCTGTCGGTCGGCGTCGTCCGGCACTGCCCGAGGAAGGTCACGCTCGCGGGCGCGGAGTCGCTGCCGAACATCGCCCGCTACCTGCTCGCGCGGCGCGGGCCGTTCACCTCCAACGTGGGCGAGGCGGTCGTGTTCACCAAGAGCGCTTCCACGCTGCACGCCCCCGACCTCGAACTCATCTTCGCGCCGGCCCCCTACGTCGCGCACGGGCTCACCCCGCCGACCGAGCACGGCGTGACGCTCGGAGTGGTACTGCTGCGGCCCGAGTCGTCCGGGCGCGTCTCGCTCGCGTCCGCCGACCCGGTCGCGCCGCCGCTGATCGATCCCGCCTACCTGACGGAGGAAAGCGACCTGCGGCGGCTGATGCACGGCGTCCGGCGCGCGGAGGAACTGCTGGCCGCCGACGCGCTCAGGCCCTTCGTCGGCGACGTCATGGAGCCCTACGTGGGGGCGGACGACGAGGACGCGCTGGCCGCCTACGTCCGGGGGCACGCGGAGACGCTCTACCACCCCACCGGCACGTGCCGGATGGGCACCGACGCCGGCTCGGTCGTCGACCCGGACCTGCGGGTCCGCGGCGTCGAGGGGCTCCGGGTCGCGGACGTGTCGATCCTGCCGCAGATCACCCGGGGCCACACCAACGCCCCCGCCATCATGATCGGGGAGAAGGCCGCCGACCTGGTCAGGACGCCAGCCAGCTGAGCACGCGCTCGTTCACCTCCGCGGGACGGTCCAGCTGGAGGAAGTGGCCGGCGCCGCCGATCCGCTCGGCCCGCGACCCGGGCGGAAGCGCGGCCCGGACGGCGTCGAGGTCCACCGCGTCCGCGGCGAGGCAGCCGTCCTCGGCGCCGTGCAGGTAGAGCACGGGACGCTCGCCCACGGCGGTGGTCGCCTGCTGCTCGGCCGCGTACCGGTCGACGAGCCGGGACGGGTCGAGCATCGCGCGGTAGTACCCGATCGCCGCCGCGGCGTTGTCCGGCGCGGCGAGGCACTCCATCACGCGGTCGACGTCCCCGGACCGGTCGCGGCCGTCGTCGGGGGACCAGTCGCGCCACAGCCCCTCGACGAACGGCCGGCCGAACGCGAGCTCGGCCAGCGGCGTCTGGAAGACGAAGATGTAGAAGGAGCGCTTGAGCTGCTCGTAGTCGAAGAACGCGGTCGTCATCACCGAGATCGGCGGAACGGACATGGCGACCGCCTTGCGCCAGCGTTCCGGGGCCGCGTTGGCGGCACCGTAGGTGGCGAAGGCGCCCCAGTCGTGGCCGACGACCACGGCGTCGGGTCCGCCGCCGAGCGCCTCGTGCAGAGCGATGGCGTCGGCGGCGAGGGCGCCGCTCTGGTACGCGCCGTCCGCGGGGACGGACGTGGGGGCGTAGCCGCGCATGAAAGGGGCCACGGCGCGGTAGCCGGCGGCGGCCAGCTCCGGCATGAGGTGCCGCCAGGTGTGCGGGGAGTCGGGGAAGCCGTGCAGCAGCAGCGCCAGGGGCCCGTCCTGGGGACCGGCGGTGAGGTATCCGAAGTCGAGCCCGTTCGCGTTGACCGATCCGGTCGTGATGTCGCCCATGTGCGCCTCCTCGGTTCGCGGCGAACGGTACCCGCGGCTCCGCGCCGCCCGACCGGCGGGGCGCTTTCTCTTCGGATATCGGCGTATCACCATGTATTTACAGCGGAATCCGCAGTCACATAGCATCAGAGCAACTGGATCGATCGCACCGAGGGAATCGTGATGACGGAGTCGGACGTGACCAGCCAGCAGCACGACGCGATGCAGAGGGCGGCGCGCGACCATCTGTGGATGCACTTCGCGCGGCACTCGGCGGCCCCGGACGGCGGCGAGATCCCGGTGATCGTCCGCGGGGAGGGCCCCTATGTCTACGACTCGGCGGGCCGCCGCTACCTGGACGGCCTCGCCGGGCTGTTCACCGTCCAGGCCGGGCACGGCCGCGAGGAGCTGGCGCAGGCCGCCGCCAAGCAGGCCGCCGAGCTGGCCTACTTCCCGATCTGGTCGTACGCGCACCCGAAGGCCGTCGAGCTGGCCGAGCGGCTCGCCGCCCTCGCGCCCGGCGACCTGAACCGCGTCTTCTTCACCACCGGGGGCGGCGACGCGGTGGAGAGCGCGTGGAAGCTCGCCAAGCACTACTTCAAGCTCACCGGCAAGCCGGGCAAGCACAAGGTGATCAGCCGGGCGGTCGCCTACCACGGCACCCCGCACGGCGCGCTGTCGATCACCGGCCTGCCCGGCCTGAAGGCGCCGTACGAGCCGCTGGTGCCGAGCGGCTTCCGGGTGCCGAACACCAACATCTACCGGGCCGCCCAGCACCGCGACGACCCCGAGGCGTTCGGCCGGTGGGCCGCCGACCGGATCGAGGAGGCCATCGAGTTCGAGGGCGCCGACACCGTCGCCGCCGTGTTCCTGGAGCCGGTGCAGAACGCCGGCGGCTGCTTCCCGCCGCCGCCCGGCTACTTCGAGCGCGTCCGGGAGATCTGCGACCGGCACGACGTCCTGCTGGTGTCGGACGAGGTGATCTGCGCGTTCGGCCGTCTCGGCACGACGTTCGGCGCGCAGCGGTTCGGCTACACGCCGGACGTCATCACCTTCGCCAAGGGCGTGACGTCCGGGTACGCGCCGCTCGGCGGGATGCTCGTGGCCGACCGCCTGTTCGAGCCGTTCAGGGGCGGGACGGAGATGTTCGCGCACGGCTACACGTTCGGCGGGCACCCGGTGTCGGCGGCGGTGGCGCTGGCCAACCTCGACCTGTTCGAGCGCGAGGACCTGAACGGGCACGTCGTGCGCAACCGGGACGCGTTCCGGAGCACGCTGGAGCGGCTGCGCGACCTGCCGATCGTCGGGGACGTGCGCGGTGACGGCTACTTCTACGGCATCGAGCTGGTCAAGGACCAGGACACGCGGGAGACGTTCGACGACGAGGAGTCCGAGCGCCTGCTGCGCGGGTTCCTCGACAAGGCCCTCTACGAGGCGGGCCTGTACTGCCGGGCCGACGACCGCGGCGACCCCGTCGTCCAGCTGGCGCCGCCGCTGATCTGCGACCAGGGGCACTTCGACGAGATCGAGCAGATCCTGCGCTCCGTCCTCCAGGAGGCCTGGACGCGGTTGTGACCGGTCGCCCGGGGGTGCGGGCGCGCCCGCGCCCCCGGCGGACCAGTGTGAGGCGCGTCACCCCGCCGATCAGTGTGCGCTTGCATCTTTACTTTGAGAGGGTGCATGTAAACCGAATCGGGTTCGGACATGACGAGGTGGTGGGCGCGTGCTCAAGGTCGACGACATCAACCTGACCGACTGGGATTTCTGGCGGCGGGAGCACGACTACCGGCACGAGGCCTTCAAGGCGCTGCGCTGGCACGCCGGCCTCATCCGCTACGAGGAGCCGGACATCGTCATCGCGCCCCGGGGCCCCGGCTACTACGCGCTGACCCGGCACGCCGACGTCGTCGAGGCGTCCCGCCGCCCGCAGGACTTCTGCTCCGGCAGGGGCGCCATCAGCATCCCGGACATGCCGGGCGACATGCACGAGTACTTCGGCTCGATGATCAGCATGGACGACCCCCGGCACGCCAAGATCAGGCGGATCGTGTCCCGGGCGTTCTCGCCCCGCATGATCCAGCGGTTCGAGGACCGGGTCGAGGCGGTCGCGGGTCAGATCGTCGAGAACGTGGCGGCGGGCGGCGGGACGGGCGACTTCGTCGCCGACGTCGCCGCACGGCTCCCCCTGAAGATCATCTGCGACATGATGGGCATCGCGGAGGACCAGTACAGGACCGTCCTGGACGCCACGAACGTCATCCTGGCGGGCAACGACCCCGAGTTCATCCCGTCCGACGAGCCGGAGCAGATGGCGATGGCGCTGCTCGGCGCCGGGGAGACGCTGCGCGGCCTGGTCGAGGAGCTCGGGCGGCAGCGCCGGGCGGACCCCACCGACGACCTCACCTCCGCCCTGGTGAACGCCAACCTCGATGGCGAGTCGCTCACCGACCAGGAGCTCGGCTCGTTCTTCATCCTGCTGGTCGTCGCCGGCAACGAGACCACCCGCAACGCGATCGCCCACGGCCTCGACCTGTTCACCCGCAACCCCGACCAGCGGGCCCTGCTCGTCGAGGACTTCGACGGCCGCATGCCCGGCGCGGTCGAGGAGATCGTCCGGTACGTCTCGCCGGTCATCTGGATGCGCCGGACCGCGACCCGCGACACCACGCTGAACGAGCACGAGATCAAGGAGGGCGACAAGCTCGTCCTCTACTACTGGTCGGCCAACCGGGACGAGTCGGTCTTCACCGACCCGGAGCGGTTCGACATCCTGCGCGACCCGAACCCGCACGTCGGGTTCGGCGGGCCCGGGCCGCACTTCTGCCTCGGCGCGCACCTGGCCAGGCGCGAGATCACCGTGATGTTCCGCGAGCTGCTGCGCCGCACGCCCGCCATCCGCGCCTCCGGCGACCCCGACCGCCTGGAGTCCAACTTCATCAACGGGATCAAGCGCCTGCCCTACACGATCTGAGCCCGGACTACCAGGGCAGGGGGCCGTCCTCGGCGAGGAACGCGCCCGTCGGGCCGCCGTCGCCGAGCAGGGCCACCCCGGCGATCACGGACGCCCCCTGCTCCGGCGTCCGGTGCCCGGCGTGGTCGTTGAGATCCGTCGCGCAGTACCCGGGCGTGGCGGCGTTCACCGTGACCGAGGTGCCGGCCAGCTCCTTGGCGTAGGCGACGGTGACGGCGTTCAGGGCCGACTTGGACGCGTTGTACGGCAGCAGGTTGACGCCGTGCACCGGGCTGGCCGGGTCGCCGTGCAACGTCAGCGAGCCGAGTTCGCTGGAGACGTTGACGATCCGCCCGGCGGGGGAGCGGCGCAGCAGCGGGAGCATCGCGTTGGTGACCGCGACGACGCCGAACACGTTGGTCTCGAACGCGGTCCGGACCAGGTCCGGCGCCGTCCGGCTGGGCGGGAAGCCGGTGGCTCCCGTCGTGGTGATCCCGGCGTTGTTGACCAGGATGTCGAGCCGGCCGAACTCGGCGTCGATCCACTTGGCGGCGGCCTCCACGGTGTCGGCGTCGGTGACGTCCAGCCGGACGAACCGGGCGTCGATCCCCTCGGCTGCGAGCGCGGCGGCGGCCGGCTCGCCGCGCTCGGCCGAACGCGCCCCGAGCAGGACGGTGGCGCCGCCGCGGCCGAGGACGCGGGCCGTCTCGAAGCCGATGCCCTTGTTGGCTCCGGTGATGAGTGCGATCTGTGTCGTCATGCCGTCCAGGTTTCCCGGCGGCGTCCGGGCTGAGGAGAGACCGGCCGAAGCTGGGATCGGCCGTACCACCCTCGACCCGGCGGCCGCCCCGCCGTATCGGACATGCTGGAGGACATGGACAGACAGGAGATGGCGGCGTTCCTGCGTTCCCGGCGGGCCCGCATCCAGCCCGCGGACGTCGGGCTCCCGGGAGGGACGCGCCGCCGGACCCCCGGTCTGCGCCGGGAAGAGGTCGCGCGACTGGCCGGGATGTCGGTGGACTACTACATCCGGCTGGAGCAGGGACGCGGGCCCCGCCCGTCCAGGCAGATCCTCCGTGCGCTGGCGCGCGCGCTGAGGCTGACCGACGACGAGCGCGCCTACCTCTACGGCCTCGCCGGCGAGGCTCCGGAACCGCCGAGCGGCCCTTCGCAGGACGTCCCGCCGGGCATCGTCCACCTGCTCGAACGGCTGGACGACACGCCCGCCTACGTGCTGAGCGCCCGGCAGGACATCATCGCCTGGAACCCGCTCGCGGCGGCGCTCATGACCGACTTCGCCGCGATGGCGCCCCAGGACCGCAACGTCGTCCGGTGGCTGTTCGCCGGCACCGACATCGAGCGGTACGGCACCGACGAGGACGTGACGCGGTTCGCCCGCGGACTGGTGGCCGACCTGCGGGCCGCGTTCGGCCGGTATCCGGGCGACGCCGGCATCGCCGCGCTGGTCGCCGAGGTCGCCGGCCGCAGCGCGCTGTTCGCCCGGCTCTGGGACGAGGGCGAGGTCGGGATCAGGCGCGGCAGCCGCAAGCGCATGACGCATCCCGTCGTCGGCGAGCTGGACATGCACTGCGACGTCCTGCACGTCCCGGAACGCGACCAGCGGGTCGTCCTCTACACGACCACGCCGGGCACGCCCTCGCACGAGGCGATGAAACTGCTGCGCGTCGTCGGGACCCAGGACCTCGGCATCCGCTGAGGTCCCGGGCCCCGCGCGCGGTCAGCGCAGCTCGCGCTTGAGGATCTTGCCGGTGGCGGTCATCGGCAGCTCGTCGCGGAACTCGACTATCCGCGGGTACTTGTAGTTGGCGAACTGCTCCCTGCCCCACGCGACCAGCTCGTCCTCGGTCACGGAGGCGCCGGGCGTGCGGATCACGTACGCCTTGACCTCCTCGCCGTGCGAGGGGTGCGGGACGCCCACCACCGCGGCCAGCGACACCTCCGGGTGGGTCATCAGGACCTCTTCCAGCTCCCGCGGGTACACGTTGTACCCGCCCCGGATGATCATGTCCTTGGAGCGGTCGATGATGTAGTAGTAGCCGTCCTCGTCGCGGCGGGCCACGTCGCCGGTGCGGAACCAGCCGTCCCTGACCGAGGCCTCGGTCGCCTCGGGCCGCCCGTGGTAACCCTTCATGATGTTGTGCCCCCGGATGGCGATCTCACCGGGCCCCTCGCCCTCGATCTCCTTCCAGTCGTCGTCGATCAGCTTCATCTCCACGCCCCACACGGGCAGGCCGATCGAGCCGGGCTTGGTCGGGCGGTCCGGGCGGTTGAACGAGGCCACCGGCGACGTCTCCGACAGGCCGTAGCCCTCCAGGACGTCCACGCCGAACTTGGTCTTGATCCCCTTGAGGACCTCCATCGGCAGCGCCGACCCGCCCGACACCGCGACCCGCAGGTTCTCCCGGATCACCGCGATGTCCTCGTCGGAGGTCTCGTCGGTCAGCAGGCCCCAGTACATCGTCGGGACGCCCGCGAAGATGTTCACCTTCTCCTTGACCATCAGCTCGACGGCCTGCCGGGCGTCGAACCTCGCCTGCATCACGAGCGTCGCGCGCCGGTAGAGGCCGACGTTCATCACGCACGTCTGCCCGAAGATGTGGAACAGCGGCAGCGTGACCAGCGACGTGTCGTGCAGCGTCCGGTAGAAGAGCGTGTCGTCCACCATGGCGTTCATGAGGAGGTTGCTGTGCGTGAGCTCGGCGCCCTTCGGCTGCCCGGTCGTCCCGCTGGTGTAGATGATCACGGCGGTGTCGTCCGGCCCGGTCCGCGCCGTCTCGAAGGTGCCCGGCTTCCCCGCGAGCGCGGCCCAGAACAGCTCCGCCCCCTCCACCGGGGACTCGGCGGCGGACGGGTCGGCGGGCAGCAGGAAGAGGTGCTCGCACCCCTCCGCCTGCTCGAACCCGGCGCGCCCCATCTCGCCGAGGGGCAGCTCCGGCGTGCCCTCGAAGCAGAAGAACGCCTTGGCGCCGGAGTCGCCGAGGTGGTAGGCGATCTCCCGCGGCTTGAGCAGCACGTTCAGCGGGACGACCACCGCCCCCGCCTTGAGCGCTCCGAAGTACACCATCGGGAAGTAGGGGAGGTTCGGGCTGGACAGCGCCACCTTGTCGCCCGGCCCGACGCCGCGCTCGCGCAGCAGGTTCGCGACCTGGTTCGCGACCTGGTCGAGGAAGGAGTAGGAGAGCCGGAGGTCGCCGAACACGACGGCATCGCGGTCGGGCGTCTCCCGGGCGGCGTCCTCCAGCAGCACGGACAGGTTGAGCATGGCACTCCTCGCGCGGAAAGGTGACCGGCCGGTTAGTTACCGGCGAGTGTATGAAACCGTTCCGCACATCCTGCTGCACGGGACGCGTCCGGCGCCATCATTCGCAGGCCTTGACGTGGCGTTTTCGTCGTTGCGACGGCGCGTCCGGGTGCAGGATGAGGGGCCGTCCCCGCCGGGTTCCCGGCCCTGTGACCGGATCCGGACGGTTCGGGCGGACGCCGGGCCCGCGCCGGATGCCCGTCACCCCGCGGCGCTAGCATGTGCCGCTGCAGCGAGAAAGGGTGCGCGATCTTGATCATCTTCGGCTGGCGAGTGGTGTTCTTCACCCTGACCAGGGGAATCTTCCACTGCCCCGGATGCGGCGGCGACCGCGAGTACCGCCGCAGGCAGGGGCGCAACTTCTTCACGCTGTTCTTCATCCCGGTCATCCCGCTGACGAAGGCCGGCGGCGAGTTCGTCGAATGCGACACCTGCCACGGCCGCTGGAACCCCGCCGTGCTCGACGTGCCGACCACCGCTCAGCTCGCGCAGATGCCCGCGATGCTGCTGCGCATGGCGATCGCCCAGGTCCTGCGCTCCGGCGACTACACCAACGCGGCCGCCCGCTCCCGCGCGGTCGCCGTCGTCCGCCAGGCCGGCGAGCCCGGGTACGACGAGTCCGCCCTGAACGCCGACCTCGGCCGCCCCTTCGACGAGGTCCGCGTCGAGATGGGGCGCGCCGCCTCCGCCCTCGCCCCCGAGGCGCGGGAGAGCATCCTGCGCGCCGCCGCCGAGATCGCGCTGGTCGACGGCCCGCTGACCGTCTCCGAGGAGGAGACGCTGTCCGCCGTGGGCGCCGACCTGGAGCTGACCCGCGTGCAGGTGACCGGCGTCGTGTCCATGGCCCGCCAGGAGTCGGGGCACTAAGTCGCGGCGGGCGGGGTTGCGGTTGCGCTACTCTTGAGGTATGCCAACCAGGCTGCTCCTCGAAGGACCGCGTTGACGCACTGACGTCAGCGTGGTGGCCCCTCCTGCGCGAGGGGCCGTTTCATGTCGGCGGACGGCCACGACCCAGCAGCAGGAACCGGAGTCAGAAGCGTGAGCAGCGACGTTCCCCACCGCGCAACGCCGGGGGGTACAGGGGGGTCGTCCCCCCTGAACGACGGGTACGACCCACGGGCGGTTCAGGACAAGTGGCAGGCCCGCTGGGAGGAGCTCGACCCGTTCAAGGCGGACGAGGAGGGCACCGCCGAGGAGCGCCGCTACGCCCTGGACATGTTCCCCTACCCCAGCGGCGACCTGCACATGGGCCACGCGGAGGCGTTCGCCATCGGCGACGTCGTCGCGCGCTACTGGTTCCAGCGCGGCTTCAACGTCCTGCACCCGATCGGCTGGGACTCCTTCGGCCTGCCCGCCGAGAACGCCGCCATCAAGCGCGACTCGCACCCGGCCGAGTGGACGTACGCCAACATCGAGACGCAGGCGGCCTCCTTCCACCGCTACGCCCCGTCCTTCGACTGGACGCGGCGCCTGCACACCTCCGACCCCGGGTACTACAAGTGGACGCAGTGGCTGTTCCTGCGCTTCTACGAGCGGGGCCTGGCCTACCGCAAGGGCGGCCACGTCAACTGGTGCCCGAAGGACCAGACCGTCCTGGCCAACGAGCAGGTCGTCGGCGGGCACTGCGAGCGCTGCGGCGCGCTGGTCGAGAAGCGTGTGCTGACCCAGTGGTACTTCAAGATCACCGAGTACGCGGACCGGCTGCTGGACGACATGGCGCAGCTGGAGGGCAAGTGGCCCGAGCGCGTCCTGCTGATGCAGCGCAACTGGATCGGCCGCTCCACCGGCGCCGACGTCGACTTCGTGATCGAGGGGCGCGACGAGCCCGTCACCGTCTACACCACCCGCCCCGACACCCTGTACGGCGCCACGTTCATGGTCGTGGCCGCCGACGCCGCGCTGGCCGAGGAGATCTGCCACCCCGACCACCGCGCCGCGTTCGAGGCCTACCGCGACGAGGTCTCCCGCGAGAGCGAGATCGAGCGGCTGTCCACCGAGCGTGAGAAGACCGGCGTGTTCCTGGGCCGCTACGCGGTCAACCCGGTCAACGGCGAGCGGCTGCCCGTCTGGGCGTCCGACTACGTCCTGGCCGAGTACGGGCACGGCGCGATCATGGCCGTCCCGGCGCACGACCAGCGCGACCTGGACTTCGCGCTGAAGTTCGGCCTGCCCGTCCGCGTCGTCGTCGAGACGGGCCTGGCCGACCCCGCCGAGACCGGCGTCGCCACGCCCGGCGACGGCGCGATCGTCAACTCCGGCCCCATCGACGGGCTGACCAAGGCCGACGGCATCGCCCGCATCACCGCGATCCTGGAGGAGCGCGGCACCGGCCGCGCGTCGGTGAACTTCCGGCTGCGCGACTGGCTGGTGTCCCGGCAGCGGTTCTGGGGCTGCCCGATCCCGATCGTGCACTGCGAGGCGTGCGGCGAGGTCCCCGTCCCCGACGACCAGCTGCCAGTGACCCTGCCCGAGGGCCTGCGCGGCGCCGACCTGGCCCCCAAGGGCACCTCGCCCCTGGCCGCCGCGTCCGACTGGGTGAACACCGAGTGCCCCAAGTGCGGCGGCGCCGCCACCCGCGACACCGACACCATGGACACGTTCGTCGACTCGTCCTGGTACTACTTCCGCTACTGCTCGCCCGGCTACGAGGGCGGCCCGTTCGACGTCGAGCAGGTCCGCAAGTGGATGCCGGTCGACCAGTACACGGGCGGCGTCGAGCACGCCATCCTGCACCTGCTGTACAGCCGGTTCTTCACCAAGGTCCTGTACGACATGGGCATGGTCGACTTCACCGAGCCCTTCACCCGGCTGCTGAACCAGGGCCAGGTGATCAACCAGGGCAAGGCGATGTCGAAGTCGCTGGGCAACGGCGTCGACCTGGGCGAGCAGATCGGCGAGTTCGGGGTGGACGTCGTCCGGCTGGCGATCCTGTTCTCCGGCCCGCCCGAGGACGACATCGACTGGGCCGACGTGTCCCCGCACGGCATGTCGAAGTTCCTGTCCCGCGTGCACCGCATCGCCGCCGAGGTCTCCTCCGAGCCCGGCGTCGACGTCGCCTCCGGCGACACGGCCCTGCGCCGCGCCACGGCCCGCACGGTCGACGAGGTCACCACGCTGGTCGAGACGCAGCGGTTCAACGTCGCCATCGCGCGGATCATGGAGCTGGTCACCGCGACCCGCAAGGCCGTCGACTCCGGCCCCGGCGCCGCCGACCCGGCCGTCCGCGAGGCCGCCGAGGCGATCGCGGTCCTGCTGTCGCTGTTCGCCCCCTACACCGCCGACGAGGCGTGGGAGCTGCTGGGCCGCACCGCGCCGGTGGTCCGCGCGGGCTGGCCGTCCGCCGACCCCGCCCTGCTGGTGGAGGAGTCGGTCACCTGCGTCGTCCAGGTCGCCGGCAAGGTCCGCGACCGCCTGGACGTCCCGCCCGGCATCGCCGACGAGGAACTGGAACGCCGCGCCCTGGCCTCCACCAAGGTCCAGGACGCCCTGGCCGGCGCCGACATCGCGAAGATCATCGTCCGCGCCCCCAAGATCGTCAACATCGTCCCCAAGCGCTGACCCCAGAGCCGGCGCCGAAACGGCGACGAGCGCCGCCCGGACATTGCGCACTGCTCCAACCAGAGCTCAATGCCCGAGCGGCGCTCCGCCAGGCCCGCACCAAAGCAACGCGTCCCTCGGACCGTGTGTGCCGCTCGAAGTCATGCACCCTGCGGCTTGTGCACCAGAAACGGGGCGCGATGCCGATCGGTGCGCCGCTCAAGGGCGACGCGCTGCCCGAACTGGGTGCGCCGCCTGCCCAGTGCGCCACCTGAGGTAGCACGCCATGCAAGGTAATGCGCCCCCTCGGACCATCCCTTGTGCCGGGCCATGTGCCTGGGGTGTGCCCCATGCGGGGGGCATGCGGCTAGTGCGTCAGAGAGTGGGCGCTATGCGGGTGGTGCGCTGCCTGAGATGGCGCGCCACGCGAGGGCAATGCGTCCCTCGGGCCATGTGATGTGCCAGGGAACGCGCCGCTTGGGGGCGTGCGCCATGGGAGACGGTGCGCAAAGCCGGGTGGTGCGCTGCATGAGATGCCGAGTGGTGGCCTGGCGGGGGGCGGGGCATGCTTGGGCGGCCGCCGGAGGTGGTCCGGCGGCCGCTGAGGGCCGGCGTCACATCTTGCGGAGGACCGCCACGACCCGGCCGAGCACCGAGGCCTCGTCGCCGGGGATCGGCTCGTAGGCGGGGTTCTGCGGCATCAGCCAGATGTGGCCGTCGTCGCGGCGCTTGAACGTCTTGACCGTGGCCTCGCCGTCGATCATGGCGGCCACGATGTCGCCCTGCTCGGCCACCGGCTGCTGCCGCACGACCACCCAGTCACCGTCCGCGATCGCGGCGTCGATCATCGAGTCGCCGGTGACCTTCAGCAGGAAGTGGGTGCCCTCGCCGACGAGCTGCTTCGGCAGCGTGAAGACGTCCTCGACGGCCTCCTCGGCGAGGATCGGGCCGCCGGCGGCGATGCGGCCGACGAGCGGCACGTAGGCGGGCGCGGGCTGCCCTGAGGCCGGCTCGTAGGTCTCCTCGTGCGTGCGCACCGGCGTGGTGCCCGGCACCCGCACCTCGACCGCGCGCGGCCGGTTGGGGTCGCGCCGCAGGAAACCCTTGCGCTGCAGCGCCCGGAGCTGGTGCGACACGCTGGAGGTGCTGGTCAGCCCCACGGCCTCGCCGATCTCACGCATCGACGGCGGGTACCCGCGGCGCTGGACCGAGTCACGGATCACCTCCAGCACCATGCGCTGTCGCTGGGTCAGGCCGGTCTCGTCCATCGGCCCGTCGGGCAGCTCCCGGACCTTGCTCATCGCTCGTCGCCTCCCGGGCGCCTCGGATCCGTCACTCCTTGTCATGAACGCTATCGCGTCCAGGCCCGATGATCAAACAATTGTTCGAAGATGCGCTCGCTTTTTCGGGACGGCCCCTGGTAGAACATCGTACAGGCGTTCGATCGAAAATGCATTCGAAGTCGAGGAGGGGAGAGATGCCGGGTTCACCACCCCACAGTGACCATCCCCCGATCCGCCTCACCCGCCGGGGCCGCGCCGTCCTGGTCGCGTTCGCCGCCGCCGTCACGCTCATCCTGCTCTGGCTCAACGTGGGCTCGGGCGCCTTCGCCGGTTCCCGCGAAAGCCACGGCGGCCCGTCGCGTCCCGCTGAAACGGTCGTCGTCGAGCCCGGCGAGACCCTTTGGGACATCGCCTCCGCCGCCGATCCCGGCACCGATCCGCGCCTCGTGGTGCAGCGCATAATCGACCTCAATGGCCTGGCCGGCGACCCCACCGTCCACCCCGGTCAGGAGCTCCGGCTCCCCTCAAGCTGACGGCGCGCCCGACACGCTCAGTCACCACGGCTGAGGGAGTGGTTCGGTGGTCCGCGCTCGTGTCGATCGTGTCTGCGTGTCCGCCGTCCTGGACGTCTGGCGCGTCTCATTGCGATGTAGTAGGGCCTGCCGTGAGGGGCGGGCGCCGGGGGCGGCGTGGCGGCCTGGGTGAGCCTCGTTCTGACGGGTCGCGCCCGTGGCGGGGAGGCTGTGGGGCGTGCGTGCGGCCCCCCTCGGTGACGCCTGTCGGCGCGGCCAGGGGCGGTGGGCCTTGCCGGAGGCGGTGGGCGGGGGAGAGGGGCCTCTTGCTGGGACTTTGCCGTGACGGGGGTTACCGGGAGGGGCCTGTCGGAGGCGGTGGGTGACGACACGCCCGGACGGAAAATCGGGGTCTCGGAGATGACCTGCGCGGACGCGGCGGATGTGACGGAGGGGACGCGGGAGCAGGTTGCGAAGCGGTCCGGCGACCCCTACGGTTGACCACAACATCTAGTAGTCACATCGATGTAGTTCCCTATATATGGCGCTACCATCGGTGTAACTCGTTGACGACAGGGGAGGGATTGGACGTGCACTGCCCGTTCTGTCGCAACCCTGACACCAAAGTCATCGACAGCCGTTCGACCGATGACGGCGGCGCCATTCGGCGCCGCCGGTCGTGCTCGGAATGCGGCAAGCGATTCACGACGCAGGAGAATGTGCTCGTGATGGTGGCCAAGCGCAGCGGGGTCACCGAGCCGTTCTCCCGGGAAAAGATCATCGCCGGGGTGCGCAGGGCCTGCCAGGGCCGCCCGGTCGACGAGGATGCGCTCGCGAAGCTGGGACAGCGGGTCGAAGAGGCGATCAGGTCGTCCGGATCCGCGGAAATCCCCTCGCACGAGATCGGCCTCGCGATCCTGGGGCCGCTCGGCGAACTCGACGAGGTCGCCTATCTGCGATTCGCCTCGGTCTACCGGAGCTTCGAGTCGCTGGACGACTTCGCCAAGGAGATCGAAGCACTGCGGAAGGCCGGTTCCTCGGGGGAGCCCGGCCCGTCCCGTTAGGGACGGTTCCGGAAACACATCAGACACAAGTAAAGGCGTCTCCGCGCGGGCATCGTCCGCGCGGCGGCGTGGTTGTTCCTGGACAGGGCCCGGCGGGAGGGTCCGAGAGGGGGAAGGTCATGACGGAGACGGTGAGCGGCTCGGCGGCGCGGCGCGGCAAGGGGGGCCGCAAGGGGCTGAAGATCGAGCGCATCTTCACCACGCCCGGCGTGCATCCGTACGACGAGATGCGCTGGGAGCGTCGTGACGTCGTCATGACCAACTGGCGCGACGGCTCGGTGAACTTCGAGCAGCGCGGCGTCGAGTTCCCCGACTTCTGGTCGCTGAACGCCGTCAACATCGTCACGTCGAAGTACTTCCGCGGGGCGGTCGGCACGCCGCAGCGGGAGTGGAGCCTGAAGCAGCTCGTCGACCGCGTCGTCCGGATGTACGTGGACACGGGCCTCAAGGAGGGCTACTTCGCCTCCGACGAGGACGCCGAGATCTTCGACCACGAGCTGAAGTACGCGCTGGTCCACCAGATGTTCAGCTTCAACTCCCCGGTGTGGTTCAACGTCGGCACCAAGTCCCCGCAGCAGGTCTCGGCGTGCTTCATCCTGTCCGTGGACGACACGATGGAGTCGATCCTGGACTGGTACAAGGAAGAGGGCGTGATCTTCAAGGGCGGCTCGGGCGCCGGCCTGAACCTCTCCCGCATCCGCTCCAGCCGGGAGCTGCTGTCCTCGGGCGGGACGGCCAGCGGCCCGGTGTCGTTCATGCGCGGCGCCGACGCGTCCGCCGGAACGATCAAGTCGGGCGGTGCGACCCGCCGCGCCGCCAAGATGGTCGTGCTGGACGTCGACCACCCCGACATCGGGGAGTTCATCGAGACCAAGGCGCGCGAGGAGGACAAGATCCGCGCGCTGCGGGACGCCGGGTTCGACATGGACCTCGGCGGCAAGGACATCGGCAGCGTCCAGTACCAGAACGCCAACAACTCCGTCCGGGTGTCGGACGAGTTCATGCACGCCGTGGAGTCGGACGGCGAGTTCGCGCTGCGCGCCCGCATGACCGGCGAGGTCGTCGAGACGATCAAGGCCAAGGAGCTGTTCCGGCTGATGGCCAAGGCGGCGTGGGAGTGCGCCGACCCGGGCATCCAGTACGACGACACGATCAACGACTGGCACACCAACCCCGAGACCGGGCGGATCACCGCGTCCAACCCCTGCTCGGAGTACATGAGCCTGGACAACTCGTCCTGCAACCTCGCGAGCATCAACCTGCTCAAGTTCCTCACCCCCGAGGACGCCTTCGACGTCGCCAGGTTCGTCAAGCTCACCGAGCTGATCATCACGGCGATGGACATCTCCATCACGTTCGCCGACTTCCCGACGGAGAAGATCGCGCAGACGACCCGCGACTACCGGCAGCTCGGCATCGGCTACGCCAACCTGGGCGCGTTGCTGATGGCGACCGGGCACGCCTACGACTCCGAGGGCGGACGGTCCCTCGCGGCGGCGATCACGTCGCTGATGACGGGCGTCGCCTACCGGCGCTCGGCCGAGATCGCGGGCGTCGTCGGGCCGTACGCGGGCTACGCGCGCAACGCCGAGGGCCACAAGCGCGTCATGCGCAAGCACGCCGCCGCCAACGACGACGTCCGCACGCTGGACGCGATGGGCAAGGCGATCCACGCCGCCGCGGCCAAGCAGTGGACGGACTGCCTGAAGGCCGGCGAGAAGAACGGCTACCGCAACGCGCAGGCCAGCCTGCTCGCCCCCACCGGGACGATCGGCCTGATGATGGACTGCGACACCACCGGCATCGAGCCGGACCTCGCGCTGATGAAGTTCAAGAAGCTCGTCGGCGGCGGGTCCATGCAGATCGTCAACCACACGGTGCCGCGCGCCCTGAAGCAGCTCGGCTACCAGCAGGAGCAGATCGAGGCGATCGTCGAGTACATCTCCGAGCACGGCCACGTCGTGGACGCGCCCGGGCTGCGCCCCGAGCACTACGAGGTGTTCGACTGCGCGATGGGCGAGCGGGCGATCAGCCCGATGGGGCACGTCCGGATGATGGCGGCCGTCCAGCCGTTCCTGTCCGGCGCGATCTCCAAGACGGTCAACATGCCGGAGCACGCCACCATCGAGGACATCGAGAAGGTGTACTTCGAGGGCTGGCGGCTCGGCCTGAAGGCCCTGGCGATCTACCGCGACAACTGCAAGGTCGGCCAGCCGCTGTCCGCCGCGGGCAAGAAGGAGGAGCCGAAGGCGGCGGCGCCCGCCGAGACGGCGCCGCGCCCCGTCCGCCGGCGCCTGCCGAAGCAGCGTCCCGCGACCGTGACCCGCTTCTCCGTGGCGGGCGCCGAGGGCTACATGACCGCCTCGTCCTACCCGGACGACGGCGTCGGCGAGGTCTTCCTCAAGCTCGGCAAGCAGGGTTCCACGCTCGCCGGCGTGATGGACGCCTTCTCCATGGCGATCTCCATCAGCCTCCAGTACGGCGTCCCGCTGGAGACGTGGGTGGAGAAGTTCACCAACATGCGGTTCGAGCCGGCGGGCATGACCGACGACCCGGACATCCGCATGGCGACCTCGGTGATGGACTACATCTTCCGCCGCCTGGCGCTGGACCACCTCCCGTACGAGGAGCGCGCCGGTCTCGGCATCTTCACCGCCGAGGAGCGCGCGATGCAGGCCAACGGCGAGGACCCCGCCGCCCTGCACGCCGAGGAGGAGGTCGACCACGAGTCGCTGGCGCAGTCCGCCGAGATCGCCCGGCCGGCGGCGCCCGCCCCGGCCGCGGGCGGTGAGGCGCGCTCGTCCATGGAGGTCATCGAGAGCCGCCAGGGCCGCACGGCCGACGCGCCGCTGTGCCTCACCTGCGGTACCAAGATGCGCCCGGCGGGCAGCTGCTACGTCTGCGAGGGCTGCGGCTCCACCAGCGGCTGCAGCTGATTCGGAGCCGATGTCGACTGCATAGTGCCCGGCCAGAGCGGGGTACCGGAGATAGGCCGGTACCCCGCTCTCGCTTTCGTGTGATCGTTTGTTGCGTTGGGTGCGCCTCGACGTTCGATCTGCGGCCCACCGTGACCGGCCTTTGCCGGGGCTCGGGGCGAAGCGTCGACTGGGTTAGGCGCCCGTCTGGACGGGCTCCTCGCCAGGCAGGGGTTCGCGCGTGGGGTCTTGGTGGGGCTTCATCGTCAGGGCAAGCAGGATGGTGCAGGCGGTGAAAGCCGCTCCGACGGTGAAGGCCGTGGTCGCCCCCTTGGTGAAGACGTGGTGGCCTGTTCCGTGTGCCGTGCGGGTTGCGGCACCGAAAGCGGTGACGAGAATGGCCAGCCCCAGTGCGCCGCCGATCTGCTGCATGACGTTGAGCAGGCCGGAGGCGGCGCCGGAGTCCTCCGCGCGTACGCCGGAGGTCAGCACGGTGGTGATCCCGACCAGCAGGGTGCCCATGCCGAGGCCGGCGATGAGCGTCGGGCCGAGCAGCGATCCCGCGTAGTCGGCCGACGGCGTGAGCTGGGCCAGCCAGAGAAGGCCCACGGTGATGGCCGCGGCGCCGGAGGCGGTGAGCGTCTTCGCGCCGAGGCGGGGCAGCAGCCGAGCGGATGCGTTGGAGGAGACGAGGATCAAGATGGTCAGCGGCACGAACGCGAGGCCGGCCTTCAGCGGGTCGTAGCCGCGGATCTGCTGCAGGAACTGGGTGAGGAAGAAGAACATGCCGTTGCCCGCGGCCATGACGAACAGCAGGCCGAGGTAGCCGGTGGCTCGGTCGCGGTCGGCGAACAGCCGCAGCGGAGTGATCGGCTGCCGGACACGGGCCTCGACGGCCACGAACAGCGCGAGCAGGATGACGGCCGCGCCGAGCGCGCCGAGGGCGACCGGGTCGCCGAAGTCCTGTTCGGCGGCGCGGATGAAGCCGAAGACGAGTGCGGTCACGCCCAGGGTCGAGGTCAGCGAGCCGGCGAGATCGAAGTGTCCCGGACGGCGGTCGGTTTCGGCGATGAACAGCGGGGCCGAGACGAGCAGGACGGCGCCGACCGGCACGTTGATGAACAGCACCCAGCGCCAGGAGATCCAGTCGGTGAGCATTCCGCCGGCGATCAGGCCGAGGGCGGCGCCGGAGCCGGAAACGGCCGCGTAGGCGCCGAGCGCCCGCCCTCGCGCGGCCTGGCCGGGGAAGCCGATGGTGATCAGGGCGAGCACGGTCGGTGCGGCGACGGCGGCGCCGATCCCCTGCCCGGCGCGGGCGGCGAGCAGCATCCCGGCCGAGGTCGACAGCCCGCCGGCGAGTGAGGCGACGGTGAACACGGCGACTCCCCCGATGAGTGCCCGCCGCTGGCCGAAGATGTCGCCGATGCGTCCGCCGAGCAGGAGCAGCCCGCCGAAGGCCAGCATGTAGGCGTTCAGCACCCACGACAGATCGGCGGGGGAGAACCCCATGTCCCGCTGGATGTGGGGCAGGGCGATGTTCACCACGCTGGTGTCGAGGATGAACATCGTCTGGCAGATCAGCACGATCGCCAGCACGAGGCCCGGTCGGCGCTGCGATCCGGACGGGCCGGGCACGCGGGCGCCCTCCGTCGTCGGCGCGGGCAGGATCTCTTCGGTCATGGTGCTCCTCGCTGCGGCGGTGGAAGTTAAACGAGGAGGTTCCTCGCTTCAAGTCCGGTACAATATGAGGAGGTTCCTCGTTTAGCAACCGGCGGAGGGTTCATGGCGAATGGGCGGGCGACCGAGCGGGCACCGCGCAAGGACGCGCGGCGCAACTACGACCGGCTGCTGACGGCGGCACGGGCGGCGTTCACCGAGCAGGGCGTCGGCGCGTCCCTGAACGACATCGCGCGCCGAGCCGGCGTCGGGAACGTGACCCTCTACCGGCACTTCCCGAACCGCCAGGCGCTTCTGGAGGCACTACTGGGTGAGAGCCTGCGCGGACTGCGCGTGCGCTCGGACGCACTGCTCACCGCCGACATGCCTGGCGACGCGCTGGCCGAGTGGTTCCAGGCCGCCGTGGAGCATGCGATGACCTATCGCGGCCTGGTCGACGCCCTCGTTGACAGCCTCGCCGATCCGGAATCGGACCTGCACGCCAGTTGTCAGGCCATGAAAGCGGGTGGGGCGCAGCTGTTGGCGCGCGCTCAGCGGGCCGGAGCCGTCCGGCCGGACGTCAACGCCTCCGCGCTGTTCTCGCTCGTCGCGGCGGTCGCCTGGGCCGTGGAACGAGCACCTGAGGACCGTGGGCAAATCCTGGCCGTCTTCTTCGACGGACTTCGCCCCGCTACGGAACCCGTGCGTGGTGGCGGCGGCGCCTGAGACCGAGATTCGGGCGGGAAGGAGGCCGGCTGAGGTCGGTTCCCCGTCGGCATGTCAGAGGTGACAGTCCTGCCCTCCGGACGACCCCGGTCCACGAGACGGGCCGCGACCAGCTGGAACTGCGGAAGACTATGATCGGATCATGCCTTTGACGGGGACGGACGTCGACCGGTTCGAGCTGGCGAGGCCTCGCCTGCAGGCCATCGCCTACCGTCTCCTCGGTTCCGCCGACGAGGCCCAGGACGTCGTGCAGGAGACGTTCCTGCGCTGGCAGGCCGCCGACGTCGCCCGCGTCGAGGTCCCCGAGGCTTGGCTGACGAAGGTGCTCACCAACCTGTGCCTCAACCAGCTCACCTCCGCACGGGCACGCCGCGAGACCTACGTGGGCCGATGGCTCCCCGAGCCGCTGCTCGCGGGGGACGTGATGCTCGGGCCCGCCGACACGGCCGAGCAGCGCGAATCGGTGTCGTACGCGGTCCTCACCCTTATGGAGCGCCTGTCTCCCAACGAGCGGGCCGTCTATGTGCTGCGGGAGGCCTTCGACTACCCGCACCGGGAGATCGCCGAGATCCTCGACATCACCGAGGCCGCCTGCCAGCAGATCTTTCACCGTGCCAAGAAGCATGTCGCGTACGGCAGGACGCGCAGCGAGATCGACGAGGCCGCCGCCCACCGGATCGTCGAGGAGTTCCTCGCGGCCGCCGCCAGCGGCCGGACCGATGAGCTCGTACGCCTGCTCACCAAGGACGCCGTCTCCGTCGGCGACGGCGGAGGGCGGGTCCCGGCACGCACCAGGGCGTTCGAGGGAGCGGTCGCGGTCGCGAAGTTCGTCCGGGCCCTGTTCGAGCCCGCCGAGGCCAAGCGCGCCATCGTCGGCGGCTCGTCCGAGATATACGCCTGGGTCGCCAATGGCGAGCCCGCCGTCGTGGCCGTCGTGGACGGCCGGGTCGTCGCCATCATGTGCCTGGAGGTCACAGCCGAGGGCATCACTGCATGCCGTACTCAGGCGAACCCCGACAAGCTCGAACGCGCGACCGAGCAATGGGCGGCGACCGACCACGGGAAGCCGCTGCTCACGGTGTGACGTAGGCCACGTTCGACTTTTGTCAGTAATCGTCGGGCCATCCGGTTCAGGTGGCGAACCCGGACCGGACAGGAAGGGAGCCGACGATGAAGGTGCTGGTGGCAGGAGCGACCGGAGCGATGGGCAAG
>NZ_JBFARL010000124.1:0-24809 GCF_040674655.1 Actinomadura sp. NPDC049753
GGCGCTGGACGTGGCTGGTCGTCGTGGCGGGCGTGGTCGTGGTGGGCGTCGTGGCCTGCGGCGGCGGCATCTCGTCCACCGCCACCGGCGGCTGCGGCCGGGTCTCGCGCAGCTGCGCCGCCCGCCCCGCCGGGGTGTCGGCGACGGTCGTGTTCGGCCCCGTCCCCCCGCCCGGCGGCTCCGGCGGCGCCGCGTTGGCCGCCGCGCCCACCGCGTGGCCGGGCCCGCCCGTCGGCGGCTGGCGCTCCAGGTCCACCACGTCGGCGACGACGCAGGTGATGTTGTCGGGGCCGCCGCCCCGGTTCGCCAGGTCGATCAGCTGCCGGACGGCCTGCTCGGGGTCGTCCACGTCCGTGAGCACCTGGAAGATCGTCTCCGCCGTGACGACGCCCGACAGGCCGTCCGAGCACAGCAGGTACCGGTCGCCGACCTTCGCCTCGCGCAGCGACAGGTCGGGATCGACCTCGCCGCGGCCGTCCAGCGCCCGCAGCAGCAGCGAGCGCTGCGGGTGCGAGGCCGCCTCGTCCGGGCTGATCCGCCCCTCGTCGACCAGGGACTGCACCAGCGTGTGGTCGTGCGTGATCTGGAACAGGCTGCCGTCGCGCAGCAGGTAGGCGCGCGAGTCCCCGATGTGCACCAGCGCGACCTGGTTGCCCGCCCACAGCATCGCCGTCAGCGTCGTCCCCATGCCCTGCAGGGCGGGATCGGACTCCACGATGCGGTGCAGGTTGTCGTTCGCCGTCTTGACCGTGTGCTCCAGCGCGGCCAGCAGCTCGGTCGCCGGGAGGTCCTTGTCGAGCGCCCGCAGCGCCTCGATGGCCGCGGCGCTCGCGATCTCGCCGCCGACGTGCCCGCCCATCCCGTCGGCCACCGCGAGCAGGTGCGCGCCCGCGTACGCCGAGTCCTCGTTGCCCTCGCGCAGCATGCCGACGTCGGAGCGCGCGGCGTAGCGGATTCCCAGAGTCATTTGCGCAGCTCGATCACGGTCTTGCCGATACGGACCGGAACGCCCGGGGGAACCGGCATCGGCCGGCTCACCTTCGTGCGTCCGAGATACGTCCCATTGGTCGAGCCGAGATCTTCCACGATCCACTGACCGTCCTGCGCGAAAAGTCGGGCATGCCGGCTCGAAGCGTAGTCGTCGGTCACGACGAGCGTGGCGTCATTGGCCCGGCCGATGGTGATGGGCACCCCCGTGAGGTCGATGACGGTGCCGGCCCGCTCGCCCTGGACGACCACGAGCTTGGACGGGGCGCCGTGCTGGGCGCTGTGCTGCGGCCGCGGCGGCTTCGGCTGCCTGGCCGCCCGGGGTTGACGGGGCTGGGACGCGCGCGTGGCCGCCTTCGACGCGGCCTTGGAACCGAACAGGTCGGCCCTGATCACGCCGACGGCCGCGATGACGAACAGCCACAGCACCGCGAGGAACGCCAGCTTGATCAGCGTGAGGGTGAATGGGGACATCGGAGTCGGGGTTACTCCCTATCGCGGCGGAACACAAGAGTGGTGCGGCCCATCGTGACCCGGGAGCCGTCGACCAGCGTGACCCGCCGGATCGGCTGCCCGTTCACGAACGAGCCGTTGGTCGACCCTAGATCCACGAGAGCGATTTCGGGACCTTCTACGCGGATCTCGGCATGGTGCCGTGACACGCCGGGGTCGACGAGGCGCAGGTCGCAGTCGGTGCCGCGACCCAGCAGGGTCACGGGAGTGTTGATCTCGTAGGTGCGCTGAGTCGTGTCCGATCCCTCCACCGCCGTGGTCACCAGAAGCCGCGGATGCCCCCCGAACACCCCGCCCCGGCCGCCCTGCGGCACGTCGCTCACCGGCCGGCGGATCTCCCCGCCCTCGACCGTCGAGCCCCGGATCACCCCCGACCTGATGCGGAACATGCCCGTGGCGAGATCTCCCGCGTTCTCGAACCGCACGCGCACCGGGCCCACGAAGGAGTACCCCTGCTCCTTCGCGTACTCGCGCGCGAGATTCGCCAGCTCCTGGCTCAGGCTGTCGGCGTACACCTGGAGCCGCTGCCCGTCCTGCTGAGAGATCTCCACGACGAAGTCGTTCGGCACGAGCGTGCGGCCCTGTGCCACGATCGCCGCCCGATCGTCCATCTCGCGCTGCACAGCACTGGCCACCTCGACCGGCTGCAGCTCGGACTTGAAGGCACGGGCGAAGGCCCCTTCGACCATGCCCTCAAGCCGTCGCTCGAAGCGCTGAATGACGCCCACGGGCACCTCCCTTCCCCACTGGTAGACGATCGTATCGGTGCGAAGGTTCGCTCGACGTATCTGGATACCTAACCACCCCCGACCCCGTGCTAGCCTTTTCAGGCACCCGGAAACGGGACGGCACCCACGGGCGGGTGGCGGAACGGCAGACGCGCACGGTTCAGGTCCGTGTGTCCGAAAGGATGTGAGGGTTCAAATCCCTCCTCGCCCACGCAGGGGTAGTGACGCAAGTCCTTCCCTAACAGTGACGGAAAGAGCCCCCCAGCGACAAGCTGGGGGGCTCTTCCGCTTCCCGGAGGCCCCACCTGGCCCCACGAGGGCCGCGACCACTCGATCCCGGGAGCATCTGGAGCCCATGGACCCGCGTCGAGCACCTTCAAGGCATGCCTGTAGAAGTGCTGGTCATGTGGCCGGTGGTACTGGTGATGTCGCCGAACGATGCCGGTCAGGCAGCGTCGTCGAGCCTTCGGGATGGGGCGAACTCGCTGAGCGATGTAGCCATCGCGTCAAGCCACAACCACCGCTGACCGGCGGGGAACGTCCCACCCCGGTCCCTCCTCCCGGTCCGCGGTCGGCCCTGTCCCGCGCGCGTACCCATTGCCGAGAACCTGGTGTCGGCGTCATCTGGGTCGATCCGGCCGGTGAAGGCGTCGCCGGCAGAGCGGTGGGACACATGATCCGTCCGTCCTGTCGCACCAGATGGCCCGGGCAGTCCATACCAAGGTCCACAAGCAGTCCGCGGCCTGGCCATCTTGCGCGCCTGACCCACCACGAGCCACCCGTCGACCTCGAGTGGTCGGGCCTGGACCGCTGCCGCTTCCACACCGACGGTCCCTGATCCCGCGCACCCACACTCACTGCAGACGATCAGGAGACCGACGTCCCTCCTGCTGATGAGGATCACGTGCCGATGGACCCACCGCTGCCGGCGATACCGCCCCAGGTCGGCGAGAACGTAGACGGCCACCAGCGCGCCGTACTGCAACATCTGGCCCGGACGGTGAAGCAGCGACACCCCATGGCGAAGCACCGCGGCCACCAGCGCGACCCGCGAACGGCGTCCGCCGTCGCCAGATGAGCGGTACGACCCTGCCCAGGTTGAACGCCACGCCGAGCGGTGTCATCGGATCGGCCGCAGCCGTGATCGCCTCCGTCGCGCGAGGGATCTCGCCTCCGGTCAGGTCAGCGGGGTGCCGGCCAGGACACGGCGCAGCACGCTCCAGGAGAGGTCGGAGTGGGTCTCGAACTTGTCCCGCTCCAGGTTGTCCTCGCGGATGTAGTCGAAGACGTTCCGGTCGCGGCTCTCACCGTCGTCGAGCAGGACGGTGGTTTCGTCCGGGTTGAGGTACACGTGGAAACTGGCGCCGAAGTCGTCGGTGGTGTTGATGAAACCGGGACCGGTGGGGCCTTCGCCGCCGTCCATGGGGCAGTAGACCCGGTGCACGGCGTAGTTCTCCTTGGTCAGCCAGGCGCACTGCCCTGGGGTGAGGGTGACCAGGCCGAGCTTGGTGGCGTTCCAGTCCAGGCTGTCGTAGAGCATGACGTCGAGCTGGCCGGCGAGGCAGAAGACGATGCCCGAGGTGTGGCCGTGGGAGTGGATTGGCGAGTAGTGCTGCGCCGGCCAGATCTCCAGCACCACCGGGGCGCCGATGTCGCCTTCGGTGTCTTCGAGGCGGTCCAGGTGCCCGTGTTCGGTCGCCAGGTGGTCGTAGTCTCCCCTGCCGGTGCAGGCGACGCGGATGTAGGGAGGGTGCGAACTGTCCTTGTCGAACTTCTTCAGCAGGATGCGGCGCAGGAGCCCCATGCTCTCGTCGGTCTCGGCGGGAGCCAGCTGCTTGCGCATCGCCTCCACCTCCCACGCCGCGAGCCGCAGGTCCGCGGCCTTCCGCGCCAGGTCCATCACCGCGGGCGGAATCATCAGCTGCCGGGTGTACTCGTCGAAGGAGGTCGCCTGCCCGATCACCGGCGACGGGACGGCCCGCGCGCCCTGCAGGCGCAGCCGCCGATCCTCGTCCTTGGCGATGTGGAAGGGGTAGCCTCCCTCGTCCGGGTCCGCGATGTCGGCGGGGGGCGTGGCATTGGTCATGCTCATGACGGCCTCCTGTCGCAGGGCACCTTGATCCGGTGGGACGGCTCGGGTGCCGCGCGGCGCCGCTCGGCGGGGGAGCTCTCTTGTGCACCGGCGGGTGCCTCAGCTGACCTGCGCCGCGAACCGGACGAAGCCGTCCCTACAGCGGATCACTTCCGCCTTATGAGCCTCGCAGCGTCCCAGGAGCCCGGACAATCACCACTCCAACCACCAGATCATCACTTTACGTAACCAAGCAGAAGCGGTTCGGAAAGGCCGGGTCGACCGTCGTTCCGGGGCGGCCTTCACCCTGACGGTGCGGAAGCGTTGGACGCGGCGTCACAGGTCGCGGACCTTCTCGCCGACGCCGGTCACGAACTCACGGCCATGGAGGTCCTGCGCCGCGCGGCGGCCGCGGGGTCGGTCGAGGCGGCCGCACGGATCGGGGAGATGCTCAACGACAGTGAGCCCGACCCCGACGCGATCGGCTATCTGCGGATCGCCGCTGCTACGAATTCGCTCTGCGGATCGTGGCCGAACGGCTGCTCCAGGACGAGGGCATGGACGGCGCCGTCGCGTGGCTCCGCATATCGAACCCGGGGCGCTCCAGTGCCACGACGCCCGAACAGGCCAAGGCGCACCGGCGTGCATCGACCACCCGCAGGTGGGCGACCTTGAACAGGCTCCGTCCATCGTCACCCGGTGCAACAACGCTCGACGCTCCAGGACCCATGTCGGCTATGCGACCTGATCACCGGCCGCCCAGCGGAGGGTGGCGGCGAGGGTGTCCTGCATGTATTCGATCAGCTCCTGTTCGGTGGCCGTGTCGGGAGTGCGGAGCCACTCGGCCACGGTCGCCTCCAAACCACCGATCCAGCCGCGCAGCGCGACGCGTGCGCGCGCCTGGGACAGGTCCAGGCCCATGCCGGCGGCTATCAGCTCAATAGTTGCCTGACGCGCTCGCTCGACCAATTCACGGACATCGGCGAAGCGCGACGTGGCGTTGATGAGCGACGTGAACCCCCGCGGATGCTCGGCCGCCCACCCGATGTATCCGGCCAGGCCCGCGGTGAGTCGCTCCTGAGCGGGAAGGTCGGCATCCGGCGCCACGCATTCGAGGAACCCGTCGAGCAGGTGCTCGACGATTGCCAGGTAGAAGCCCTTCTTGTTGCCGAAGTGCTGGAAGACGACCCCGTGCGAGACACCGATCGCCTTGGTGACCTGATCGAGCTGGACGTCGTCGTAGTCGCTGTCGGCGAAGTGCTCGAAGCCCGCCTCGATGAGCTGCCGGCGGCGTTCGAGCGCGCGGGGGGTGTCCAGGGGTCGCTTCGCCATGACTCTCAAACTATCAAGAACTATGTTGACGTCATGTCAACATCATGGTTACGGTGACCGTGTGACGAGAGCAGCTGAGATTCACTCGCGGATCACCCCCCGCCTCGCCCACGGCCGGGGCTCCGTCCTGGCTCGCCGAGCACACGCCTGGGTGCTGCGGCGGTTCAAGGGACGCGTCGCGGGAACCCTCTTCGGCGCGCCGCTACTGGTCGTCCGCACGACCGGTCGCAAGAGCGGACGCGTTCGGGATGCGACGCTGGCTTACGTCCAGTACGGCGAAGGCTATGCCGTGGTCGCCAGCAACGCGGGCTCCGATCGTTCCCCGGCCTGGTGGCTCAACCTCCAGACCGACCCCGCCTGCCAGGTCCTCATCCAGGGACACCGGCAGCCCATGGCCGCCCGCGAGGCCACGACGGAAGAAACCGATCATCTATGGCCCAAGCTCATCGCGATCTATCCCGGCTTTGAGCACTACCTGCGCATCGCCCGCCGCGAGATGCCGATCGTCCTGCTGGAACCGGCGGACCGCGTTGCTGGACAAGGTGGTGATCGCTGATCCGGGCACCCTGCGTCACCTGACCGTCGACACTCCCGTGGCACTGAAACACCGGACTGCTTGCCAGCGGAACGATGCCACCGCCCCTGCCCATTGGCCCGCAGCGGCGAGAATGGAAGATGATCTTTCTTGGCGTGGAATCCAGACGGGCGAGGCCACGCGCCGCTGCTGGTCAGGGAGTTTCGTCAGCACCCCACGCAGGGGTAGTGACGCAAGTCCTTCCCTAACAGTGACGGAAGAGCCCCCCAGCGACAAGCTGGGGGGCTCTTCCGCTTCCCGGAGAGCCTCACCTGGGCCCCATGAGGGCCGCGACCACCCGGTCCCGGGAGCATCTGAAGCCCCATGGACCCGCGTCGAGCACCTTCAGGGCATGCCTGTAGAGGTGCTGGTCATGTGGCCGGTGGTACTGGTGATGTCGCCGAACGGTGCCGGTCAGGGCCCAATCCGTTGCGGCCACGCTGGATCTCCTCCCATGCGGAGGCGCCGAGGCCCAGATCAACTCGCCGTGCAGGCCGGCGAGCTCGTATCTCGCCCTAACTACCGTGCACACCCCTGCATGCCGTCGGCCACCCACATGTACTCGAACTCTAGAACAGCAGCGCGATCTTTCCGGTGAGCCCGCGGGTGTCAAGGCGTTCGTACGCCTTGCCTATGTCGGCGATGGGGAAGGTCGAATCGAGGCGGAGCCGTAGATCTCCTGTTTCGACCAGGTTGACCAGCCCGGCCAAGCCGTCCCCGTCCTCCTTGACCTGATGCAGCGTCGTGGTGACGCCGCGGTGGCTCAGGTCCGGGGGGTCGCCGTGCTCGCTGGCGATCGTGGCGTATCGGCCGCCGTCGGCGACCGTTTCACCGACCGACGCTCCGCAAGTGTCGAACACCGCGTCGTAGTACCGCTCGTCGAGGTTTGCGAGGTCCGTCACGGCTTTCCGGGCGCCCAGTCCGGTGACGACCTCAGACTGCGCAGGGCGGGAGACCAGCGCGTCGACCGTGACGCCGCGCGATCGCGCGATCTGTACGGCGAGCCCGCCCACGGCGCCCGCGGCTCCGGTGATCAGCAGTCGCTGACCGCTGGCAACGCCGAGCCAGTCGAGCGTCTGTACGGCGGTGAGGCCGGGCAGGGGCAAAGTGGCCGCCTCGGCCAGACTCACGTTCGAGGGTGCGGGTGTGAGGCTGTGGGCAGGCAAGGAGACCAGGTCGGCCCACGTTCCGCGTCCGTCCGCGAGCTGGGCCGACATCCCGATCACGCGTTCGCCGACACTCAGGCCGCTGCTGCCGGGACTGACGATGACGCCTGCCAGGTCCCAGCCGAGGGTCATCGGCAGGGCGGGCAGCCCACCCCGGATCGCGCCGCTGCGGGTCTTGGCGTCCACCGGGTTGAGACTACTGGCCACGACCCGGACGAGGACCTCTTTCAGGTCCGCATCCGGCGCGGGGAGTTCCCGGACGGCCACCACCTCTGGCCCGCCGAACCTGTCGATGCGAAGTGCGCGCAAGACGTCGTCCCTCCATGCTGGTGTAATCGTTGAAGATGAGCGGCGGCGCGCAAGGCGCGCCTTCGTTCAGTTGTCGGCGTCGCTGACCACGTCCATCCGGACGTGGGCCGTGTGGGTGATGTGGGCCCGCAGCCTCTCCGCCCCTACGTCGGCGTCGCGGGTCAGGGCCACCTCCCTGAAAGGCCAGGCACTCGATGTCGCAGCGCACGGCGGTGAGGTCCTGGAGGTCTTGACTCGAGAGTGGCGCCACCCGGAAACTCCGCCTCGGCGACTTCACGACGAGCTTCTCCGCGCTGAGCTTCGCCAGTGCCTCGCGTAGGACGCTGACGCTGGTCCCGTAGCGCTCGGAGAGCGTCGCGAACTTGAGCCGGTCACCGGGCCGCAGGCGGCCGGCGAGGATGTCGACTCGCAGCCGACCGCCGTCACCAACGTCCATCGCGGGATACAGCTAGGGGCGAACGAGTGGTGTGCGGGCCCCGAAGAACCGCATCAGGTGATCGATGACCGCCTCGGGCCGTTCTTCGGGAAGGTAATGGCCGCTGTCGGCTACCGCGACGACCTCGACGTCGGTGCCCTTGCCCGGTAGCACCGCCTCCAGAAGCCGGTGGCCGCCCTCGCCGCCGCCCACCCCGAGCAGCGGCGCGGTCACGGGGGCATAGGTCTTCTCGTCGACGATGTCCTGGGCGAACGCCCGGTACCAGGCTCCGGCGGCCCGGATCGCGTCCTCGGTGGCGTAGGCGCGGGCGTAGACCTCCCGGTCGTGGTCGCTGATGGTGGCGGGGTCGGCGGCCAGATAATCGATCATCCAGTCGACCAGCAGGCGGGAGCGGCCGGCGAGCAGGCGCCCGGGCAGGTCGGGGACCTGGTTGAACGCGAACCACCACAGGAACCGCCCGGGCCCCGCGTGGATGTCGCCGTCCACCTGCTGGCGTCCGGGCACGGGCAGGAGCGGGTAGTCGTAGAACCGCTCGTCCGGGTGGGCGATGTCCAGCAGCGCGATCCGCCGGGTGCTCGCCGGGTGGTTGGCCGCGAAGGCGTAGGCGACCATGCCGCCGATGTCGTGCCCGGCGATGTCCACCCTGTCGTGGCCGAGGCGGCGCATCAGCGCGTGGACGTCGCCGGCCATGGTCTTCTTGTCGTATCCGCCCGCCGGAGCGCCGGAGCCGCCCATGCCCCGGAGATCGACGGCGATCACCCGGCGGTGCTCGGCGAGCGCGGGCATGATCTTGTGGAACTCCCACCAGGTTTGCGGCCACCCGCCCAGCAGCACCAGCGGATCGCCCTGACCTCCCTCCACGTAGTGCAGGCGGACGCCGCCGACCTCCGCGTGGCGGCTGACGAACCCGCCCTCCAGCGAACGCGCCAGTTCGGCGTCGGACGTCGAGCTCGGCATGTGTGCTCCTTTCAGGCGGCGCGCAGGGGCGCGAGGGCCCCGCTCCATTCGATGACCTCGGTGAGCATCTGGTGGAGGGTCGCGGTGTGGCGGTCGGTGGGGACGAAGGTGGTGAAGGACTCGAAATCGTTGATCAGGGAGAGGTTGAGCTGGGTGCGGACAGTCGCGATCTGCAGGCCTGCGGCGATGAGGCGCAGGTGCTCGACGGCGCGGGCGAGGAAGGCGACCTGCTCGGTCCAGACCAGGTCGGTCGATCCGGCCTCGCCGTCCAACTGGACCGTCACGAGGGAAGTCCAGCGCAGCAGGTCGTTGACAGTGGATTCGTAGACGTAGACGATGCGGCGGTCCGGCACGATGTCGAGGTAGCGCGACCGGTAGTCGAGATGCTCCGGCGGCGCGTCGAGGACGGCGAAGGCGGCGAAGACTCGGCCGGAGACGCGTCTAGGCGCTGGGAGATCGTGAAGGTGTCGTGCCGGATGTCGCCTTCTCCGGCCGGCTGCCCCCGGGTGCTGTCCTGGTCGCTCATCCCGCGTCCTCCGTTCGCTGGCCGCCGCAGCGGGCCTCCGCGCTTACGATCGGTAGGAATCGCGTGTCGGCAGGTATTAATCCCCCTCGCCAGTACGCACTTTGAAGTAAGCAACGCACGCGAAAGGCCGAATCGCATGGACGTCGCGCTCCGCGCCGAACTGACGGCGCGGGGGATCGCTCCCGACTGCGTCGAGACCATCGGACTCGTCCGGGACATCCTGGCCCGCGTCGGCGACAAGTGGACCGTCCTGATCGTCACGGAGCTGGCGTCCGGCCCGATGCGCTACACCGCCCTGCACGAGAAGATCAGCGGCATCTCCCAGCGGATGCTCAGCCACACCCTGCGCGCCCTGCACCGCGACGGCCTGATCACCCGGACCGCCTACCCCGAGGTCCCGCCGCGAGTCGAGTACGAACTCACCGCGCTCGGCCGCTCGCTCGCGCAGGCCGTCGACCACCTCGTCCTCTGGGTACGGACCCACCAGCCCGCCATCGCCGCCAACCGCGAAGCCTTCGACACAGCCGGCTGACGTGCGAGCACGCTCCGGCCCCGCCCGCTCGCGGGCGGACGGGGGACCGGAGAATCGTCAGATGGTGTATCCGCCGTCCACGGCCAGGGCGGTGCCGGTGACGTAGCGGCCGCCAGGCCCCGCCAGGTAGGCCACCGCGGCGGCGATGTCCTCGGCCTCCCCGTACCGGCCCAGCGCGGTGAGGGAGCGCTGGAAGTCGGCGGTCTCGCCGCCGGCAGGGTTCATGTCGGTGTCGATCGGACCTGGGTCCACGACGGTGACGGTGATCCCGCGCGGCCCGAGCTCCCGGGCGAGTCCCTTCGTCAACCCGGCGAGCGCGGACTTGGCCGTCGCCTGCAGGACGAAGTTCGCGCCGGGAACGCGCCCGTTGAAGCACGACCCGATGCTGATGATCCGCCCGCCTTCGCCCATGTGGCGCGCGGCCGCCTGGGCGGACAGGAGCACCGACCGGACGTCCACGGCGAGCACCCGGTCCACTTCCGCCGCGGTCACCTCCGCCAGCGGGCCGTAGGCAAGGAATCCCGCGTTGTTCACCAGGATGTCGATCCGGCCCAGTTCCCCTATGGTCCGCTCCACCGCCTGCGCCGCGGCGTCAGGTCTGGTCAGGTCGGCCTGGAGGACCACGGCCCTGCCGCCGTCCGCCTCGATCCCCTCGGCCACCTCCCGCGCCCGGTCCGCCGCCTGGACGTAGGTCAACGCGACCGCCGCGCCCGCGCCCGCCAGCCGCCGCGCCACCGCCGCGCCGATTCCGCGGCTGCCTCCGGTCACCAGCGCCACCTTGCCCGTCAGATCACTCACGAGGTCCCCCTCTCCATGGACGATCCGTTCGTCACGATGGCAAGGTAGAAGCTCACACCAGTGTCAGATTCAAGTCGTCTTCCAGGCGAGGTGCGAAATGCGGATCGGTGAGCTGGCGCGGCTCAGCGGTGTGAGCGAGCGTTCCCTGCGCTACTACGAGGACCAAGGACTGCTCCACGCCGAGCGCACCCCCGGCGGCCACCGGGACTACGGCGCGTGGGCGGTCGACCGCGTCGTCCGCATCCAGACGCTCTACGCCGCAGGCTTGAACAGCAAGAAGATCGCCCAGCTCCTGCCGTGCCTGAGAGACGGCGACGGCCGGCCGAGCGAGACCGCCACCCCCAAGCTCGTCGGAGAGCTCGCCGCGGAACGCGACCGCATCAACCGCCTGATCACCGACCTCCTGCGCTCACGCGACGTCCTCGACGAAGTCATCGACGCGGCCTCCGCGACCCCGGCCACCGCCCGCCCTTCCCTGTGACGCGGTAGCCGGTTTCCAGGCTTCCGATGAGGTCCTGACCGCGATCATCCACCGCGTCCGCGCAAGCAAGGCCGGCGCGAAACACCAACCGACGAGTGACCACCCTCGCTACAGAGACATAGCCGACGACTCTGTGGGCCTTCAACATCCGCGAGCAGACGGTCATGGGCACGCTACAGGCCCGGCCTTGGAACATCGGTACAGCGGCCCTCCGTGAGACGTTGTTCAGTTCGGCGGTGCGCAGGAAGTCGGCGAACTTGCCCGGTATATCGAGGGTGGCCGGCAGTTCCGGGGCCGGGGTGCCCCGGTGGCCGGCCGCCGCGGTGTGGTCGGGCATGAGGTCGGCGTTGGCCGTGCGGACGGCGCCGCGGCTGACGCCGTGGTCGCGGGCCAGTGCGGCGATGGGTCGAACCGGGCGACGAGCCTTCGGGGGCGGAGCGAGCGGCCTTGCGTGGCTAACGTCATTAGCCTTATGGTTATGGCTAACAGCGTTAGCCGGAGAGGGAGGGGTCGTTATGGCAGTCCGTATCGTCCGCATCGTGGGGATCGTGGTCGTCGCACTCGCCGTCGTCATCGGGAGCCTGTACGGCTGGACCCGGAGCCACCCGCACAAGCTCCGCGCCGAGATCGAGATCAACGCCTCCGCCGCCCAGGTCTGGCAGGTGCTCACCGACTTCCAGGCCTATCCCGAGTGGAACCCGTTCATCCTCAGCGCCGTCGGCGAGCCGAAGAAGGGCGCGAAGCTGGTCAACAAGCTGTCCGGCGACGACGGCGGGGAGGGGATGACCTTCAAGCCGACCGTCCTGGTCGCCGACCCCGGGCACGAACTGCGCTGGATCGGCCGGTTCGGTGTCCCGGGCGTGGTCGACGGCGAGCACTACTTCCTCATCCAGGAGACGGGCCCTGGACGCGTCAAGCTGACCCAGGGGGAGAACTTCACCGGCTTCCTGGTGCCCTTCGCCGGGAGCGCGATCGACGTCCAGGACGACTTCGCCGCCATGAACGCCGCGCTCAAGAAGCGCGTCGAGGCTGCGCACTGAACGAAGATCTCACCGTGAGCGGCCGGCCAGCCGTACGCCGCGCAGGCACTGTTCTCGACTGGACGGACGCTACCCGCCGGGCTCCGACCTCGACCGGACTTGGGCGGAGGCCGCCCACGCGGGTCAGACCGTCGGGGCGGCGGTGTCGATCCGGTAGCCGACGCCGGGCACCGTGGCGATGAGCCATGGTTCGCCGAGTCGCTTGCGCAGGGCGGAGACGGTGATGCGGACGGCGTTGGTGAACGGGTCGGCGTTGGCGTCCCAGGCCCGTTCCAGGAGCTCTTCGGCGCTGACGACGCCGCCTCCGGCGGCGACGAGGACTTCGAGCACGGCGAACTGCTTGCGGGTGAGCGCGACGTAGCGTCCGTCGCGGAAGACCTCCCGGCGGAAGGGGTCCAGCCGCAGGCCCGCGATCTCGTGGACTGGGGGGCGGGCGTGCGCGCGCCTGCGGTCCAGCGCGCGCAGCCGCATGACGAGCTCTCGGAGCTCGAACGGTTTGGTGAGGTAGTCGTCGGCGCCGAGCTCGAACCCCGAGGCCTTGTCGTCGATGCGGTCGGCGGCGGTGAGCATGAGGATCGGGATGCCGCTGCCGGAGGCGACGATCCGCCGGGCGACCTCGTCGCCGGAGGGGCCGGGGATGTCGCGGTCCAGGACCGCGAGGTCGTAGGAGTTGACGCCGAGCAGCTCCAGGGCGGAGTCGCCGTCGGCGGCGATGTCGGCGGCGATCGCCTCCAGCCGCAGGCCGTCGCGGACGGCTTCGGCCAGGTAGGGCTCGTCCTCCACGATCAGCACGCGCATACCCGAAGACTAGGCGGCACGGCATATCGCCGACATATGCAACGCAGCGCGCCGGGCGGGGGCGTCCGCTCAGGGGCCGGGGAGTGTGGAAGGCCGCGCGGTCAGGCCGTGGGGAGTCTGCGGACGGCCACGCCGATGAACTGGTCGGCGCGGACGAATCCGTAGTCGCGGGAATCCCAGCTGGTGGCCGCGTTGTCGCCCAGCACGACGAGGGCGCCCGGCGGGACGGTCTCCTCCCGCGCCTCCCGCAGGGACGGCACCCGGTCCACCGGGACCGGATCGCCGGCCACGGCGATCGCCCGCTTGACGAGCAGGAGCCCGTCCGGGTGGTCCCGCACGACCGGAACCTCCTCGTCCGGGGCGGGGCCCGGATCGTCCGGGGGCGGCGCGTCCAGCGTCGGCGGCCGGATCCGCACCACCACGATCTGGCCCGCGCGCACCCGCCGGGTCCGGCGGACGAGGATCCGGTCGCCGGAATGGAGCGCAGGCTCCATGCTGGGTCCGTCGACCGTCGTGACCAGGTACCGCAGGCGCACCCAGACGGTGAGGGCGCCGACCGCCAGGAGCACGCCCGCCGCGGCGGCGAGCCACGTCATGCGAGGTCCTCGGAGGGCTGCGGGGTCTCCTGGTATCCGGCCGCCTGCAGCCTGAAGAGGCGGGCGTAGCGTCCGTCCGCCGCCATCAGCGTCTCGTGCGTGCCGAGCTCGGCCACGCGCCCGCCTTCGAGGACCGCGATGAGGCCGGCGTCCCGGACGGCGCTGAGCCGGTGCGAGATCAGCAGGCTGGTCCGCCCGGCCCGGTGGAGCCGCATCTGGGCGTGGACCTCGTGCTCGGCCTCGGGATCGAGCCCGGAGCTGGGCTCGTCCAGGATCATCAGGTCCCGGCCGTCGCGGACGAAGGCGCGGGCCAGCGCGAGGCGCTGCCACTGGCCGCCGGACGGCACCACCCCGGTGTCGGCGTCCTCCTTGTCGGCCTCCGAGAAGAACATCCGGGTCAGCAGGGTGTCGTAGCCGTGGGGCAGCCCGGCGAGCTTGTCGTGGACGCCCGCGCGGACGGCCGCCGCCTGGACCGCGTCCGGCCGGTCGAGCGCCCGGAGGTCGCCGACCGCGATGTTCTCCCTCGCGGTCATGTCGTAGTTCATGTGGTCCTGGAACACCGCGCTGATGCGCTCGCGCAGCGCGTGCGGCGGGATGTCGCGCAGGTCGACGCCGTCCCACAGGATCCGCCCGCGGGTCGGGTCGTACATGCGGCAGAGCAGCTTGACCAGCGTGCTCTTGCCCGCGCCGTTCAGGCCGACCAGCGCGACGGCCCGGCCGTGCGGGATCGTCAGGTCGACGCCGCACAGGACCCACGGATGGTCGTCGCTGTAGCGGAACCACACGTCCTGGAACTCGATGCCCCGCCGCAGCGCCGGGGCGTCGCCCGTGGCGGCGCTCGGCAGGTCCGGCTCCGCGCGGGTCACCGCGACGTAGTGCGTGAACACGAGCAGGCGGCCGTGGGCGGTGGCGATCGAGGACGTCAGCAGGTTCAGGGCGGTCTGCACGCCGGCGACCGCGGCGACGAACATCGTGACGTCCCCGGCGCTGAGCGTCCCGTGCCGCGCCGCCGCGATCGCCCACCACAGGCCGCCGCCCGCCACCGCGCCGCTCAGCGCGGTCAGGCCGCCCTGGACGGCCAGCTCGCGCCGGCTCATCCGCTGTTCGGCCCGGTTGCCGCGCTCGCGTTCGGACATCATCCGGGCGCGCAGGAAGGCGCCGATGCCGAACAACCGGATCTCGGTGGCCGCCTCCACGTCCGTCAGCAGGCCGCTGTAGAAGTACTCGCGGCGGTGGGTCTGCTCGGTCGCCCACTGCATGGCCGCCCGGCTCCGCGACAGCAGGAGCTCGGCGACCAGCGCCGGGACGGCGGACAGCAGCACCAGCCCCGTCATCGGCGGGCTGATCACCAGCAGCGAGACGAGGAAGCCGGCGAGGGACAGCGCGCCGCGCGCGGTGCCGCAGACGGCGTCGACCAGGTACCCCGCGGTGGCGGACGCCTCCTGCGCCAGGCGCAGCCGGTCGAGGAAGACGGGGTCCTCGAACCGCCGCAGCCCGACCTGGCGTTCGGTCGCGGCGAACAGCCGGTCGGTCGCCAGGACTCCGGCGGCCCGGCCTGCCTGGTCGCGCAGGTACGTGCCGATCCCGGGCAGGGCGGCGGCGGCCAGCCCGGCGGCCACCAGGGCGGCGGCCGGGCCCGCGACCGGGTCCTCCGTCATCGCCAGACGGTCGACCACCGTCTTCATCAGCCAGGCGGTCGCGATCGGCGTGGCGGCCTCGGCCAGGGTGATCAGCAGGTAGCCGGACACGCCGCCGGGCGCCGACCGCCAGATGAGGGCGGCCGCCTCGGTCCCGGCGGCGGCCAGCCCGCGGACGTGGGCGCGCCCTCTCATGCGTCCGGCCTCCGGCCCGCGTCCGGTGCCCTCACGCCGGGGCTTCGATGGGCAGGTCCTCCAGGCGCCCGCCCGCGGCCACCACCCGCTGCCCGCCGTCGACGAGGTAGATCGCCGGCGTCCAGGTGTTCTGGAAGGCGCCGCTCACGGCGCCGTCGGGCTCCTCGACGACGAGGCGGACGGCCGGCGACAGGACCGCGACCAGCTCGGGGTCGTCACCGGACACCACCGCGAGCCGGGGCAGGCCCGTCGCGAGCCCCGCGAAGCGCGGAGCCAGCTCGTGGCAGGGCGCGCAGCCCGCGGAGAAGAAGGCGACCAGCCCGACGAGGTCCGCCCGCGAGACCGGCTCGCCCTCGGTGGTCGTCGCGGTGAAGTCGCCGACCTGCGACCCGGGCTTGAGCGCCATCGGCGGGCCCGCGTGCCCCGGCTCCGCGCCGTCGTGCCCGCGCAGCCTGCGGATCAGGGCGAGTGTGAGGACGAGGTTGAAGGCGGACAGCAGCCCGACGAGGACGACGGCGGCGGTGAGATAGGGCATCAGGGGTTCCTCGCGAACAGCTCGACGATGTCGTCGAGGGAGACGATCAGCACCGCCCCGGCCAGCCCGGCCGCGGCGGCCACCGCGACTCCGCCCGCGGGCGGCAGGCCCCCGGGGGACAGGGCGCCGAGGACGGCGCAGACGAGCAGCGCTCCGTTGCGGACGAGATGGCGCGGGCCGAGCGGAACGCTGGACGGGCCGAAGCAGCGGCAGGCGGTGCGGCGTCCACGCCGGACCGCGGCCGCGACGGCCGCGGTGAAGGCGGCCAGCAGCACGGCGGCGAGACCGAAGCCGAAGGGGGCGGTGACCGGCGCGATCAGCAGCGGCGGCACCAGCGCCTCAAGCGCGGTGGTGGCGATCGCCAGGAGCCGGGCGCGGCCGGGCCGCGTGGGCACCAGCGCGGGGACGGACCTCGCGAAGCCGTCGAAGTCGCGGAGTTTGGAGACGGCCGACACGGCGAAGACCAGCCCGATCAAGCAGGCGCAGCCGATCCGCACGAGTTCCATCCGCACTCCTCAGGAGCACCCGCGGGCGGCGTCGCCCCGCCGCCCGCGGGGGAGTTCCACGGTCAGCCGCAGGCGCCGATCGCGTAGTGGCGGCACTGGCCGTCGCAGCAGACCTTCTTGTAGTAGATGGACTGCGAGCAGTAGTAGTACGTCTTGCAGGCGGCGGACGCGGTGGCCTTGGGGGCCACGCGCGCCAGCAGGCGGTCGACGAGACGGCTCATGCTTGTCTCCTCTCCCCGGCCGTTGCGGCCGTGGGCGGTGATCATAATTCGGACCAACCGGATTACAGCACACCGAGGCCCGCGATTCCGCCAAAAAGATCATTTCTCCCGCTGGCGTGTTCGGCCTGGCCAGGCGCAGGGCCCGGCCGGGCCCGCCGGGGTTCCGCCGCGCCGTGCGGTCCGCCCTCGGGGATGAGCGTCAATCGGTCTTCGGGGTGATCTTCCGAAGCGGAGACCGGGTCCGGCGGTGGATCACGGGGACGAGTGGCGCATTCGAGAATCAGTGGACCAATCCGTGCAACTGCGCGGGAGAGGCATCGATCCCCACGAAGGGAACCTCATGCGTCTCGGACACAGGATTCTCGCGGCGGGCGTAGCCGGCGCGGTGCTCGTGCCGGCCTTAGCGGCCACCGCCCTGGCCGCCCCGGGCGACACGACGAGCCCGGCCGAGAAGGCGCGCGTCGACCGCGTGCCAACCCCGAAGCTCGCCTGGTACAAGTGCTACGACTACGCGGAGTGCGCGACCGTCCGGCTGCCCTTGGACTACGACGATCCCAAGGGCGCGACGACCGAGATCGCCCTCCTGAGGGTGAAGGCGCGCAACGCCAAGAAGCGGATCGGGAGCCTCTTCGTCAACCCGGGCGGGCCCGGCGGCCAGGGCACCGCGATCGCGTACCAGGCGCCCTACTTCCTCGGCGCGGACGTCCTCGACCGCTTCGACATCGTCGGCTTCGACCCCCGCGGCATCGGCTTCAGCTCCAACGTCGCCTGCTTCAGGTCCACCAGGGACCAGACGCTCGCACTGGCGGGGATGGGCGTGGCGTTCCCGGTCGGCGCGAAGCAGGAGGCGGCCTACGTCAAGTCGGCGAAGGCGGTCGGCAAGGGCTGCTCGACGACCGGCAAGAAGCTGGCCGGGGCGATGTCGTCGGCCGAGGCGGCGCGCGACATGGACGTCCTGCGCCGCGCGGTCGGCGACAAGAAGCTGTCCTACCTTGGCTTCAGCTACGGCACGGCGCTCGGCCAGTACTACGCGAACATGTTCCCCGACCGGCTGCGCGCCGTGGTCGTGGACGGTGTCATCAACCCCGTCTCCTGGGTCGGCACCCCCAGGACCGCGAACCGGATACTGGACGACCGGCTGCGGTCCGCCGACGGCGCCTACAAGGCGCTGCGGGAGATCCTCGTCCGCTGCGGCAAGGCGGGCAAGGCGAAGTGCCAGTTCGCGCAGTACGGAGATCCCGTCAAGAACTTCGACGTCCTCGCCAAGCGGCTGAGGGCGAAGCCCGCCGACGTCGAAGGCGAGAAGGTCACCTACGCCGACTTCGTCGGCGGAACCCTCGGCTGGCTGTACGACCCGGGCGGCTACGAGGTCATCGACGCCATGGTCACCGACCTGTGGAAGGCGACCTCGCCCGCTTCGTCGGCGGCGCAGGCCGCCAAGGCGCGCAAGGCCCTCGCCGCCCGCATCGCGGAGCGCCGGGCCGAGGTCGAGCGGCAGAAGGAGGCGGCGGAGAAGGTCTCGGCCAAGGACTTCCCCTACGACAACGGCCTTGAGGCGTTCAGCGGTGTCACCTGCACCGACGGCCTGCACCCGAAGAAGGCGGGGAACTGGCCGGCGCTGACGGCGGCGTCCGACAAGCGGGCGCCCTACTTCGGGCGCGCGTGGGGCTGGAGCAGCGTCCAGTGCGCCCGTGACGCCTGGAAGGTCCGCGACGAGGACGCCTACACGGGTCCCTTCAACCGGCGGACGAACGCCCCCGTCCTGTTCGTGGGCAACTACTACGACCCGGCCACGAACTACAACGACGCCGTCTCGTCCAGCAAGCTGCTGCCCAACAGCCGCCTGCTGTCCAGCAACAGCTGGGGACACACCGCCTACGGCACTTCGGAGTGCGTGACGAAGGCGGTCGACGGCTACCTCGTCGGCGGGAAGCTGCCGCCCGCGGGCAAGGTGTGCGTCGGCGACACCCAGCCGTTCGCCGGCGACTCCCGGCCGGCACTCCAGACCAGGGGCCCGGCGGACGCGAGCGCGATGGCGCCCCAGGCGGCCGCGGCCGGGAACGGCACGAAACTCCCTCCGGTGGCCACGCGGGTCCCCACGTCCATCCTCCTCGGAACCCGCTGACCTGTACGCCCGTGCCGGGCGGGCCGCGCGGCGGCCCGCCCGGTGCGCGGCCCGCCGATCAGCTGACGCGCAGCGAACGGATCAACGTGTTGACGTCCGGCCAGAGCCGCTTGTGGGACGCGGGCACGTCCAGCCACACGAACGAGGGCCGCGGCCGCCCGGTGTCGACCACCACGACGGCGGACAGGTCCATCGTCGACCTGACGCCCTCCTTCCGGAAGTGCATCTCGCGGACGATCACCCAGCCCTTCCGGCCGCTCACGTTCAGGGGCTGGGACGCGACGTCGCGTCCGGTCGTCGTGTCGGTGAAGGTCGTGTGCTGGCGGTCGTCCTGGACGGCCGAGGCCAGGGCCCGGAGCTTGTCAGGGCCTTTGTACGCCTGCGTGAGTTCGCTGCTCACCTTTCCCGAGGCGAACACGGCCTGCCACGAGGGATCGGTGTCGAAGGCCTGCCGGCGGCCATACCCGGTCACCTCCGGGTCCGTCCGGCGGCTCGGGCCCCAGGCACCGCCCAACGAGGCGTACGACAGACGTGCGTCGCCGTCCTCGACCCGTCCGAGGACCGGTGACCCGGGCCCCTTGTAGCGCGGGACCCGCACGACCTTGGTCAGCCGCACCTCGCCTTTGGGGAGCTTCGGCGCGGTCATCGCGGGAATCTTCGCGCCCGGCACCGGCTCGTCGTCGCCCGCGATTCCGGAGCATGACGCGATCGCGTATCTCCCCGACGCCGACGCCTGCTTCACGACCACACCGTTCGCGACGATCGTGCACATCATGTGCCCCGCGCCGTTCTGGTAACGGTTCTGGACGCTCAGCGCAAGCGACTCCCCCTTCTGGAACCGGTACTGCGCCTTGAACGGCAGCGCGAGCCCCTCATGGTCCTCGGAACCGGTCGGGGCGTCGTACTTGACGTCCGCCGTCGGACGATCCCCCGTGACGATGTAGGTGATCGCGACAGTGTCGTCGTCCTTCGCGGCCGCAGCGCGTTCCGGCTCGTCCCCCGGCGTGTGCGCGACCCACACGACCAGCGCCACCGCCTGGCCGGCGACCGCCGCGAACCCCAGGGGCCGCGGGAAGCGCCCGCCCAGCCGCCGCCCGCCCGCCGACAGCCCGGACCTCATGCCGGCTCCTTCTCGCTCGCGGCCAGAAGAAGGCCGGCCTGCCGCGCCTCCTCGACCGTCCTCCGCAGCTCGGTCAGCGGCGTCTTCTCCGCGAGATGGCCGATCTCGGCGACGGCCAGCTCGTCCTGGGCGGTCCTGGCGAGCAGCTCCTGCACGTCGGCCCTCAGGTCGTCCAACTCCTCCATCACCTGCCACTCGCGGTAGGCGGCGTCGGCGGCCGCCGTCCGCTCCGCGTACCCCTCAAGCGCGGCCACGCGCCGTCGAACCCCCTCGATGGACTGCTTCAGGGCCCGCTGCTGGGGTCGGAGCATCTCGTCCAGCCCGGCGTCGCCGTCCCGCAGGGACCGGATGCGTCGATTGATGCGCGTCACCTCCACGCAGGTACTGGCGATGGCCCATTCCTGACGCGGCAACTCCAGCGTGTTGGCGATGTCGTCCAGCAGGCCGGCGGCATCGACTGCCGACCCCAGCACGGCCGTGACCGCGTCCTGCGCCCGCCTGACGAGCGGCAGCGTCCGGCCGTCGAAGTCTTGCTCGGTGTAATAGCGGGTGTGGTGGTCGCGGCCCAGCCGCTGGGGCGGCCCCTCCCCGCACCGGACGAAGAGCGCCACGAGGAAGCCGATCTGGAGCACGGTCCCCGCCACCAGGAAGAGCCCGAGCCCACCAAACCACCAGGCCGCGACAAGCCCGCCTTGGACGGCGACCCCGACGGCGGCTCCGACCCGCCCGAACAGGAAGGGAAGCGCGAGAGCGGGCACGAAGCCGCACGCCGTTCCCGCGACGAAGGAGAGCCCGGCATCCGCCCAAGTTCGCCCGCCCAAGGGCGGCAGCGCCGGCGGCTTCTCGCTCAGCGGTGTCAGGACCTCGGGATGGGCGACGAGGATCTCCCGGTCGGCCTCCGGTAGTTCCGGATCCACAATGGGTCTCAGCGTCCCGCCCACATACCACCTGCCCAACTCGATCAGCGAGCACCGATTATGCAGGACGCCCGCTGCTCGGAGTCCAGCTCGGGGCGGCCGCAGCTGCCTGGCGGCCACCTCCCGCGCCGCCGCGCGCCGGCCGGGGCACCCGGAACCGGGCCTGAACGGGCGGTGCAGGTGGGAGTCGGCGGATGCCGGGTAGCGCCACCGCATGGACAGAATCACGCGCGGACTGGCCGCCGGGGCGGCCGGGACCACCGCCCTCAACATGGTGACCTATCTCGACATGGTGGTTCGGGGACGGCCGGCCAGCAGCACGCCCGAGCAGAGCGTGGAGAAGCTGGCCGACGTCGCCGGGGTCGCTCTGGGCGAGGGTGAGAAGGCCGAGAACCGCAAGGCCGGGCTCGGGCCGCTGCTCGGCTTCGGCACCGGACTCGGCGCCGGGCTGCTCTACGGCCTGCTCGCGGGGCGCGGACGCTTCCCGCGGCCGGTCGGGGCCGTCGTGCTGACCGGGCTGGCGATGGCCGGGTCGAGCGCCCCGATGACCGTCCTCGGCCTGACCGACCCTCGCGAGTGGTCGGCGTCGGACTGGGCGTCCGACGTCGTGCCCCACCTGGCGTACGGCGCGGTGGCCGCCCTCGTCTACGAGGCTCTGACCTAGCAGTCTCGGCCCACTTCCCTCGCCTGGCGGCTCGCTCCGTGACCACGCGTTCGCGCGCGTGGCCGAGGCCATGTCGAGACAGGTTCTAGGTCCAAGGGGCGGCGAACGCTCTGGCCGGGTTCGTGACGAAGATGGCCGTCGCCGCGTCGGCGCCCAGTTGCCGCTCGACGCGCGGGCGCAGCGCGCGGAGCGTGTGGGGGACGCCCAGTTCCGCGCGTGCGCTCGCCGTCGTGGTGTCGCCTCCGAGCAGGAGCCGGTCGGTGTGCCCGGCTTCGGCGAGCGCGGCGAGCGACTCGAACAGGTGCCAGTCGGTGGCGTGGTGGGCGCGGGACGGGCCGTCGAACGCCAGGTAGGCGCCCGATTCCGCGGCGCGGCGGTGGACCCACGGGTCGGGAGAGCGGTTGAGGTGGCCGAGGATCACCCGGTCCGGCGGCACGCCGAGGGCACCGCAGAGCAGGTCGAGGACGTCGAGGGCCGACGTCCCCTGCTCCAGGTGGACGCCGATGGGGGCGCCGGTCGTGTTCGACGCCTCGGCCGCCGCGGTCATGACGCGCCGGGCGCGGGCGTCCAGGCCGTGGAAGGCCGTGGCGACCTTGACCATGCCCGCCCGGCCGCGGGTCAGCTCGTCGACGAAGAGGTCGGCGGGCCGGACGCTCTCCAGCGGGTCGGCGCCGTAGTGGACGGCCTGGTGCAGGCCGGTGGCGGCGATGACGTGGACGCCCGTGGCGCGTGAGACGTCCGCGAGGTCGTCGATGCGGCGTCCCATCCCGTGGGGGGTCCACTGGGCGACCGCCCCGCCGCCGAGGCGGGCGAAGGCGCGGAGCTGGGCGGCGGCCGCGGCGGGGTCGTCGAGCTCCTCGCCCGGCAGCCGGGGCGAGCGGAGGAAGAGGTGGTCGTGGGCGTCGCAGACGCCGAGGTCGCCGGGGACGATGTCGCCGAGGACCGTCCTGATCCTCACAGTTCCGCCGCGGCCACGCGCAGGCCGGCGAGGGCCTTCGGGACGCCGATGTACGGCGCGAGGTGGACGAGCGCCTCGGCGATCTCCTCGCGGGTCATGCCGAGCCGCAGGCATGTCCGCACGTGCCCGGCGAGTTGCGGCTCCACGCCGCCCATCGCGGTGAGCGCGGCGAGGTTGAGCAGCTGCCGGTCGCGCAGGGAGAGGCCCTCGCGCTGGTAGGTGCCGCCGAACAGGCTCGTGACGATCCAGTCGGCGAAGCCCGGCGCGAGGTCTTCGAGGCCGGGCAGGGCGGCGTTCTGGGTGGCCTCGTCCTGAAGGACGTCCAGCAGCCGGTAGGCCTCGTCCCGGTCGAGGCGGGCGGGGGTCAGGTGCTCGGCGAGCGGCATGGGATCTCCTCCTCGGTAACGCTTGAGTCGTTACGGTAGCACGGTAACGGCTCTGGCGTTACTCTGAAGCCATGAAGGGTGATCCGCCGGCGTTCCGGCTCGACTGCGGTGCGACCTGGCTGAACCTGCTCGCCACGCGCGGCCGCGCCTTCGGCGCGCGGTCGGTCGAGCGCCTTCCCGATCCCGGCCGGTTCGCCGAGTGGCTGGACCTCTGCGAGCTCGCCCCCGTCCGGCCGCCCGACCGGCACGATCTGGACCGGGCCCTCCTCCTGCGCGAGCTGCTCCGTCCCATCGCCCTCGCGACCGTGGACGGGCGCCCGCCGGACGAGGACGACGTGCGGAGCCTCGCCGGCTACCTCGCGGAGGAGGACCCGGTCGAGCTCTCGGTCGACGGGCGGATCACCAGGTCCGCGCCCCCGACCGCGGGGGCGGCGCTGGGGCGCATCGCGCGGCAGGCCGTCGACCACCTGACCGGCCCCGGACGAAGCGATCTCAAGGTCTGCCCCGAGGACGACTGCCGCGGTGTCTTCGTCGACACGGCCGGCCGCCGCCGCTGGTGCCCGTCCCCTGCCTGCGCGAGCCGCGGCCGGGTGCGCGCCCTGCGCGCGCGCCGCGCGGCCGAGGCGAAGACCCGGAACGCCTAGTCCGGGGACGGCGAGCACGCGCTCCCCGGTGCAACCGGTGGGGCCGGGGTGGGGTTCAGAGGGCGAGGCGCGTCCGGGGATGGGCGCGCCCGCCTATGAGAGGGGAACCCATGGACCTGAGGCTGGCCGGGCGCGTCGCGATCGTCACCGGGGCGTCGAAGGGGATCGGGGCGGCCGTCACGCGGACCCTGCTGGACGAGGGCGCCCGCGTGGTCGCCGTGTCCCGCAAGCCCGGCGGGGAGCTGGACGCGCTCGCCGGGCCGAACCTGCTGCACGTGCCCGCCGACCTGATGGACGCCGACGCTCCGGCGCAGGTCGTGGCGCGGGCGGTCGAGGAGTTCGGCCGGCTCGACGTCCTGGTCAACAACGCGGGCGGCCCGCCGCCCGGCGCGACGCTGCCCCGGTTCGGTTTCCTGACCCCGTCGGACGACGACTGGCGCGAGATGTTCGAGTTCAACCTGTTCGCTGTGGTCCGCGCGGTGCGGGCGGCGATCCCGCACCTGCTGGAGAGCGACGCGGCGTCGATCGTGAACGTCTCGTCGGGGAACGGGCGGCGCCCCGGGCCGATGAACTACGACTACAACGCGGCGAAGGCGGCGCTGAACAACCTGACGAAGGGTCTGTCGGAGGAGTTCGCGCCGCAGGGCGTCCGGGTGAACTCGGTGTCGCCGGGCCCGGTCCGGACGCCGTGGTGGACCGACGAGGGCGGCGCCGCCGACGTCATCGCCGGGGCCATGGGCTCCGACCGCGACGCGGTGCTGGACGGCGGCGCGGCCGAGATGATGAGCCTCACGACCGGCCGTCTGGCCACGCCGCAGGAGGTCGCGGACGTGGTCGTGCTGCTGGCCTCGCCGCGGTCGGCGAGCACGACCGGGGCCGACTTCGCCGTCGACTCCGGCTTCCTCAAGGAGGTCTGAGCGCGGCCGGCCTCAGGCCGGAGGAACGCCGCCCCGGCCGGAGGGCCGCGGCCCCATGGTCGGCACGGAGGTCGTCCGGCTGCTGAACGAGCAGGCGGACGATCTGGCCGCGCGGGTGGGGGTCCCGCTGGAGCTGGCCG
>NZ_JBFARL010000125.1:0-24397 GCF_040674655.1 Actinomadura sp. NPDC049753
CCGCCGCGGCCGTGCTGGCTTGACCCCGGGGGCCCGGTGGCGCCCGCGCGGACGCCACCGGGACCGTCGCGGGTCACACGACCAACGACGAGAGAAGCGAAGAGAGCGATGGCCAACTTCACCGCCGCTGACGTCAAGCGGCTGCGCGACCTGACCGGCTCCGGCATGATGGCCGTGAAGAACGCCCTCACCGAGGCGGACGGCGACTTCGAGAAGGCGACCGAGCTGCTGCGTCTCAAGGGCGCCAAGGACGTCGGCAAGCGCGCCGAGCGCACCGCCGCCAACGGCCTGGTCGCCGAGCACTTTGCGAACTCCGGTGACGGGGCGCTCCTTGAGCTCAACTGCGAGACCGACTTCGTCGCCAAGAACGCGCAGTTCATCGAGCTCGCCCAGCGCCTGGTCGAGTTCGCGGCCGGCAGCGGCGTCGCGGACGCCGCCGCCCTGCTGACCACCGAGATCGAGCCCGGCAAGACCGTCCAGGCCCTGATCGAGGAGAACAGCGCCAAGATCGGCGAGAAGCTGGAGCTGCGCCGGTTCGCCCACTTCCAGGGCGCCTACGTGGCCAGCTACCTGCACAAGTCCGACCCGTCGCTGCCGCCGACCACCGGCGTGCTGGTCGAGCTGGACACCGAGAACGCCGAGGTCGCCAAGGACGTCGCCCAGCAGATCGCGGCGATGTCCCCCAAGTACCTCACCCGCGAGGAGATCCCCGCCGAGGCGATCGAGAAGGAGCGGGCGCTCGCCGAGCAGCTCACCCGTGACGAGGGCAAGCCCGAGCAGGCCATCCCGAAGATCGTCGAGGGCCGGGTGAACGCCTACTTCCGCGACTTCGTGCTGGTGGAGCAGGCGTTCGTGAAGGACAACAAGAAGACGATCGCGAAGGTCCTCGACGAGGCCGGCGTGAAGGTCGTCCGCTTCGCCCGGTTCAAGGTCGGGCAGGCTTAAGGGCACTCTGGAAACGAGTACCCGAGACATAGCGAACGCAACGAGGAGGCCGCCGACGTGCCGGACAAGACGACCAGTAGCGCGACGGCGGCCTCGTCGTCCGGCCAGCACGCGCCGCGCGCGGGCTGGAAGAGGGTGCTCCTGAAGCTCTCGGGCGAGGCCTTCGCCGGACGTGACCCGCTCGGCATCGACCCTGAGGTCGTCCAGCACGTCGCCGAGGCGATCGCCGAAGCCGTCCGGGACGGCGTGCAGGTGGCGGTCGTGTGCGGCGGCGGGAACATGTTCCGCGGCGCCGTCATGGCCGAGCGCGGCATGGACCGCGGGCGCGCCGACTACATGGGGATGATCGGCACCGTCATCAACTGCCTGGCCCTGCAGGACTTCCTGGAGAAGCTCGGGCTCGACACGCGCGTGCAGACCGCCATCACCATGAGCCAGGTGGCCGAGCCCTACATCCCGCGCCGCGCCATCCGGCACCTGGAGAAGGGCCGCGTGGTCATCTTCGGCGCCGGGCTCGGACAGCCGTTCTTCTCCACGGACACCACCGCCGCCCAGCGCGCGCTGGAGATCGGTGCGGAGGCGGTCCTGAAGGCCACGCAAGTGGACGGTGTCTACGATGCCGATCCCCGAAAGAATCCAGACGCGGTCAAGTTCGACCGTTTGGAATACGGTGAAGTTCTACAGCGGAGCCTGAAGGTCATGGACGCCACGGCCATCAGCCTCTGCATGGACAACGCGCTCCCCATCGTGGTCTTCGACCTCATGGGGCAGGGCAACATCGTCCGGGCCGTCCGGGGTGAGAAGATCGGCACGCTGGTCAGCCCGGCGGAGGGCTGACCGCAGCCCACGGCCGCGCCGGACGCGGCGCGGAACCGCAGGATCAGGGCCGACCAGATGACACGGGAGTCACAGTGATCGACGAGACCCTCCTCGAAGCCGAGGAGAAGATGGAGAAGGCGGTCGCGGTCGCCAAGGAGGACTTCCAGGCCATCCGCACCGGCCGGGTCACCCCCGCGATGTTCAACAAGATCACGGCCGAGTACTACGGGACGCCGACGCCGATCAACCAGCTCGCGTCCTTCACGCTCCCCGAGCCGCGGATGGTCATCGTCCAGGTCTTCGACAAGTCGTCCATGCAGGCGGTGGAGAGGGCCATTCGCGACAGCGACCTCGGCGTGAACCCCACCAACGACGGCAACGTCATCCGGGTCGTCTTCCCGGACCTGTCGGAAGAGCGCCGCAAGGAGTTCATCAAGGTCGCCGGCACCAAGGCGGAGGAGAGCCGGGTCTCCATCCGCAACATCCGGCGCCGCGCGAAGGACGCCCTCGACAAGCTCGCCAAGGACGGCGAGGTCGGCGAGGACGAGGTCAGGCGTGCCGAGAAGGATCTCGACGACACGACGCACCGCTACGTGGCGCAGATCGACGAGCTCCTTGAGCACAAGAAGGCCGAACTGCTCGAAGTTTGATGAGACTTGACGACGCCGGGGAGCCCTCGGGCTCCCCGGACGAGCCGGAGGTCGACATGGCCGGCCCACCCCCCGGAGAAGCACTCGCCTCGCCCCCTGGGCAGGGGCGGGACGGCTCCGGCGACCCCCCGTCTTCCGGCGGCCCCTCGCCTTCCGGCGGCGCGACGCCCGCTGGGAAGCCCGAGAGCAAGACGGGGCGAAACCTCCCGCTCGCCATAGGCGTGGGCGTCGCGCTCGGCGCCCTCGTGCTGCTCTCGCTGTACACGATCAAGGAGATCTTCCTTGGCGTGATGGTCGTGTTCCTGTTCCTCGGCATGCGGGAACTGACCGAGGCTTTCAAGAGCCGCGACATCCGCGTCCCGTTCATCCCTGTCGCGACGGGAATGGTCGGTACGCCGGTCGTCGCCTACGTGTGGGGCGCCACCGCCACCATCGCCGCGGTCTCGCTGACGGTCCTGGCGCTGCTGATGACGCGCATGACCGAGGGCGCCGCCGGATACGTGCGGGACGTCACCGCCGGATCGCTCGTGGCCGGCTACCTGGTGCTGATGGGCGGGATCGTCGCGCTGCTGATGCGTCCCGACGACGGCGACCACCGCATCGTCATCTTCATCGCCACGACCGTCGCCAGCGACATCGGCGGGTACTTCGCCGGGTCCTTCCTGGGCCGGCACAAGCTCGCGCCCACGATCAGCCCGAAGAAGACCTGGGAGGGCGTCACCGGGTCCGCCGTCACCTGCATGATCGTCGGCGGGTGGCTGGTGTGGTGGCTCCTGGACGGCGGTCATGTCTGGCAGGGCGTGATCATCGGACTCGCCGCCGTGGTCACCGCGACCGCGGGCGACCTCGTCGAATCGATGATCAAGCGGGATCTCGGGATCAAGGACATGGGAACGCTCCTGCCCGGCCACGGGGGAGTGATGGACCGCCTCGACTCCCTCGTCGCGACGGCCCCCGTCGTCTGGCTGCTGCTGGAACTGTTCGTCCCCAGCTAGGACGGCCTAGGGGCGTCCCGCGGCCGTCTGCGGACGCCCCTGAGGGACAAGCCGCCTTAGGAGACGACCCAGGAACGGCCCTGCTGGGCCAGACGCCGGATGAGCGCGTCCGACCCCTCGCTCTTGGCGAAACGGTGCTCCTCGCCCGTGATGGGCACGAGCCACAGCCATCGGACGGCGTCGCCGGCGAGCGTCAGTCCGGTCATGCCAGGCGCCTCAGGTCCTGCGAGACGGTTCGGGTCTTCCAGGAGAAGCACGCCCTCCCAGGACGACTCGCCGTTGCCGAGGGGGAACGTGCGAGCCTCGTGGTACCACTTGACGACGTCCCCAGGCGCGAACCACGTCACCGACCGCCACGGGTACTGCGCTAGCCACGGGAAGATGCTGCCTGACCGCTGACTGGGCAGCGTGCTGGCGACGGCCAGTTCTATGCGTCCGTAGGGGGCGACGTCGTCCTCGTACAGTTCGACCGTGGGCATCCGCTGGCGGCTCATCCCGACCGTGCTCAGAACGGTGAACTGCCGGTCGCCCCTTGCGGGACGCTCCGAGACCCCCACCGTCGGGGCCATGCTCGGCCTGCCGCTCGCCAACTGGCGTCCGACATCGTGCCAGTAGTGGCCACTGGGACCCAGCCTCTGCAGGAGGTGACCGAGGATCGACTGCTGGAACTCCGCCCAGGAGCCGTCTGCGCGGCATCTCTTCCAGTGCTCGCGTGCTTGCTCGATGCGCGGCCCGAAGTCCTCGATCCCTTCGTCCAGAGGGAAGGCGAACGGGCTCTGCAGCGTGGCGTCGCGGGCGTAGCCGGGAATGCCGCGCCCCATGTCAGACCAGCCGGGGATCACCAGCAGCAGATCGCCTCCCTCCAGCAGGGCCACGCCGTCGCCCTCCTCGAACCAGACGACCTCCAGCGCCTCGGTGTCCAGCGCCGGGCGTCCTGCGGGGTGGCGCACATGGGACTCCGGCAGGAGGGGCGCGCGGCCCGCGTCGAGCCGCGCCCGGTCCAGTTCCCGTGGGGCCTCGCGGTGGTTCGCGACCCAGACAGCCCCGACCACCGAGTCGCGCGCGTCCTTCAGGTAGGCGGCGGTGACCTCGCCGTCGGTCTCCACGGTGAGCCGCCGGCTGCCGTACGGGCTGGCCGCCGCGTGGACGACCGTGGCCGCTGTCCCCCGGGGCGAGGCAGCGCCCCTACGCAAAACCGACATGATCGAGACCTTAGTCGCAGACAAGGCCGTGTGCAGGAATGTCGCTGTTCAGGTATGGGAGGGCGTCCAGGACGGACGATGCACGCGCAGGTGTTTGCGACACTGGAAGGACCATGTCTACCACCCAGCCCTCCGCGACCGGCGCCGCGCCCAAGAAGACCCCGGCGAAGCTCGTCTTCGCCGCACCGAGGCGCGGCAAGCCGCCGAGGCATCTCGCCGACCTCACCACGGCCGAGCGTCGCGAGGCGGTCGCCGCACTGGGGGAGAAGCCGTTCCGCGCCGACCAGCTGTCGCGCCACTACTTCGCGCGCCTCGTCGACGATCCCGCCAAGATGACGGACCTGCCGGCCGCTGTCCGGGACCGCCTGGTGTCCGAACTGCTGCCTTCGCTGCTGACCCCGGTACGCGAGCTGGACTGCGACGGCGGAACGACCCTGAAGACCGTCTGGAAAGCCTTCGACGGCGTCCTGTTCGAGTCGGTACTGATGCGGTACCCGGACCGGGCCACGATGTGCGTCTCGTCCCAGGCGGGTTGCGGGATGAACTGCCCCTTCTGCGCGACCGGTCAGGCAGGGCTCACCCGCAACCTTTCCACGGCCGAGATAGTCGAGCAGGTCGCCGCGGGCGCGCGCGCACTCGCCCGTGGGCGCGTCCCAGGGGGCCCCGGCCGTGTCTCCAACATCGTCTTCATGGGCATGGGCGAGCCCCTGGCCAACTACAAGGCCGTGATAGGCGCGGTCAAGCGCATCACCGACCCGGCGCCCGCCGGGCTGGGCATCTCCCAGCGTTCGGTCACGGTCTCCACGGTCGGGCTCGTCCCGGCCATCGAGAAGCTCGCCGCCGAGGACATGTCGGTCAGGCTGGCCGTGTCCCTGCACGCCCCCGACGACGAGCTGCGCGACGACCTCGTGCCCATCAACAACCGGTGGAAGGTCTCCGAGGTGCTGGACGCCGCCTGGGCCTACGCCGAGCGCAGCGGGCGCCGCGTCTCGATCGAGTACGCCCTCATCAAGGACATCAACGACCAGGCCTGGCGGGCCGATCTTCTCGGAAGGCTCTTGCGCGGCCATCTCGTACACGTCAATCTGATCCCGTTGAACCCAACGCCGGGTTCCAAGTGGACCGCCTCCCGGCCCGAGGACGAGCGCGAGTTCGTCCGGCGCCTGGAGGCCCACGGGGTCCCGGTCACGGTGCGCGACACTCGGGGCAGGGAGATCGACGGGGCCTGCGGGCAGCTGGCCGCGGCGACCAAGGACTGAGCGCGCCGCGGGGCGCGTTCCCGGCGCCGCGCGGAGCGCGCGGACACGGCTGAGGAGCGCGGTGCCGGTGAAGACGGGTACACGGCTGCCGGTGGTCTTGCGGGGCTACGACCGGGACCAGGTCGACGCCCTGCTCAAACGGATCTCGCAAGCGCTGAACGGCGGGCCGCCGGTGTCCGCGGACGAGGTGCGCCAAGCCCGGTTCACCACCGTCCTTCGCGGCTACGACCACCGCGCGGTGGACGAGCTGCTCCGCGAGTGCATCAGGGAACTCCAGGCCCGCGCGCCGATCGGGGAGCGTCCCGGCCGCACCCGCGCCCAACCCGCCTGGCTGATCAACTGGATCCAGAACGCGCGGTTCTCCGGTGCCGGTCTGCGCCCCGGCTACGACGTACGGGACGTGGACGCCTTCCTCGAACGCGTGATCGCCGGCCTGCGCGGCTTCGCCCCGCCCGTGACCGCCCGGGACGTGCGGGAGAGCGCGTTCCGCACCGTCCGGTTCGGGCCCGGCTACGACGAGCAGGAGATCGACCGCTTCCTGCTGCAACTCGCGGCCGCCCTCGAACGCTGACGAAGTTATCCACAATTTCGCGGGATGTAGCGCGCTGCGTAAAGGCCGCGTCACGCTACGTGCATGGACCCTTTCGCCGTACAGTACCGACGGCTCCGAGCCCTGTTCGACGCCTTCCTCGCGCCGGAGATCACGGCCATCCTGCTGCCCCTGACCAAGCCCGGGCTGCGCCTCTCCACCCGCGGTGAGGTGCCCGTCCACCTCGGAGGCACCCCGCAGCTGCCGCCGGACGAGCCATGGCCGACTTGGAACGGCCGCCCGCTCGACTTCTTAGGCGCGATCGACTTCGCGGGACTCGCCGGCCTCCCGAGGATCCCGGGTCTGCCCGCCTGCCGCGCCGCGTTCTACTACGCGAGCGGAATCCCCCGACCGTGGGGCGATGAGCCAAGCCAACGCGACGGCTGGCGCGTTTTCACTGGCGCCCTTCGCCCAGCGACCCCGCCGCCAGGAGCTCTTTCCTACCCGCAGACCACGCTGGGCGCCGCCCCGTTCCTCTCCCTGCCTTCTCCCCAGGAGGCCGTCATCCAGCGCTTGGAGATGGTCTACGACGGCATCGTGCCTGTGTATGAACAACTACACGCCGCGTGGACACGCCACACCTGCCCGGACGAAGCGCCCGCGCACCAACTGGGCGGCTGGCCGAACCTCGTCCAGCGTCCCATCGGCCCCGACTGCCTGTACGCCTCGACCGGCCGCAGCCTGAACTCCCTCAATCCTCCGGCCCTCACTCCGGACGAGCAACGCGCGGTCGAGGAATGGCACCTCCTCCTCCAACTCGACTCCGACGACCGCCTTGGCTGGTACTGGGGCGACCCGGGCCGCATCTATTTTTGCAACCGCCACGACACCCCCCTGGAGCAGACATGGCTAACCGTCCAGGCCGCGTGACCCACCCGAAGGCATCCCCCGACCAAACGCCCGCTGGGCCAGATCAGCCTCCGCAGCGTCACGCCCCCTGGGACACAAGACCCGGCGGGCGACGGCCTTCGGCGTCGTCCCGGCGGCCCTCCCGAGCACTCGGCGACAAGATGCCTGTGGGTAGAAACGGCCGCGAGGAGGTGGCGGCGTGGAGTCTCAGCTCACACTGGCGGCGGTCCGGCCACCGCCAACATGCCGTGCCGCAGTCGAAGGCGCAGAGAAACCGTCGCTTACCGCTCCCAGTACAACCACACCAACGAGATCGGCCGGACCCTTCCGGGGTGCGGCACGCACAAGGCCGTGATGACCGCCCCAGCCGCAGGCATATCGCTCTAACCCTCCAGAACATCAGCGGGCGAATGCGCGGCGTGAGCTGGTGCTCGCTGAGGTTGCTCTCCAAGGGTCGTCACCGCGCGATGCCGTGCGCCCCTGCTCGCCCGGGTTGGAGAGCTCTCATGAGACGAGTGTCCGTGGTCGAGTGCTTACAAGACGCGGCGGCGTGATGTCCGCCGTGGCTATGGAAACGCTTCACCTCGTTCGTCCAAGCATCGGGGTCCTCATTGGCAAGGGCCATGTCAGCGGGCGAAGGCGCGGTGTGAGCTGGTGCTCGACGGGAGCCGGTCGTCGAGTAAGTGGGGAGTGGTCAGGGGGTGCGGTGGGTGGTTACGAAGTAGGCGGCGCCTACGACCGTGGACCAGATGAACAGGTGGAGGGCGGTGGTGGGGAAGTGCGAGACGAAGACGTTCGGGCCATCGTGAGCTGCGCGCATCCAGTCGATCATCGGGATGGAAAGCCAGGAGAGCCGTCCCATGCCCAGGAGCAGGAGAGCGGTCGCGCCGCCGAGGAGCGCTAGCAGCGAGATACCCGGATCGGGGATGAGGGGGCGGCTCGTCCACGCCCCGAGCAGCGTGCCGGGGACGGCGACGAGGAGGTTCAACGCGCAACCCGCCAAGATCGCCTGTCCCGGCGAGCCCGCCTGGAGGGCTTGGAGGAGGGGAACGGCCAGTGTCACGACGCCCAGGAAGACGTTCACCCCGTACGCCGCGAGAAGGCCCGCCCACGTGGGCGCGGACGGGTGACGGGCCGCGGTGGCGGTCAGCGAGCGCTGCTCGTCGGGTTGGGTGTCGAGGAGGGCGCGGGCCGCCCACGCCCACACGGGGAACATGATCGCCGCCACGTCGGCGAAAGTCCGTACTGCGAGTTCGCCGGCGTCAGGGCCGCTCGGTCCCTGTGCGAGGACCAGCGCCACGAGCAGGGCCACGACGATCAGCGGCTGCAGGACACGCAGCGAGCGCAGGTACCCCGCCACGTGGAATCGGACGAGCGCGATCATTCTTCACGCCTCCGCACCCGGTAGCCGTCGGCCCTCAACTTCGTCTCCACAGTGTCGGCCTCGTCTCCGGGCACCTCGACCTCCAGGACGGTCCAAGGACTGGTGTCTCCAGGGGCCAGCGATGTCACGGAGCGGTTGGCGACGTGCAAGCGGTCGACGCCGGGCATCGCCTCGATGCAGCGCTGGTGGTCGCTGACGACGACCGTGGAGCCGCGCGAGGCCAACTCGGAGATCAGCTCGGGGAGCGCATCGCGTGTGGCGGCGTCCAGGCCTGCGAAGGGCTCGTCCAAGATGAGCAGTTCCGGGTCCCCCATGAGCGCCTGCGCGAGCCCGATCTTCTGAGCGCTGCCCTTCGACAGCTCGGACAGTCGTACATCGAGGAGGTGGCCAAAGCTCAGTCGCTCTGCCCAGACGTTGCCGGTGTTTGTAGGGACGCGCCGTATGGCCGCCATGTGGGCCAGGTAGGCGCGGACGCTGAACGGCTGGTCGACCGGGAACCGCTCCGGCGCGTACCCCACTCGGGTGGGACGGTCTTTGACGACGCCTATGCGTGGCCTGCGCAGGCCGGCCATCACGCGGAGCAGAGTGGACTTCCCTGCGCCGTTATGCCCGGTCACCTCGGTCACGCTTCCCTCTGGAAGCGACAACGTGACGTCGCGGAACACCCAGGGGTCCCGGCGCCGATAACGAAAGGCGACACGCTCCAGCCGCATGGCACCAAAACCGTAGGGACCCCCTCGTAAGGACGGCGTTAGCCAACACCGGCTTCCGGCGTCCGCGCCCTCACGGCAGAGGGCACCAAGTAACGCCAGGGGCCGCCGGGGCAAGCGCCGCTCGCCGCGGTGGGCAGGCCAGCAACGGCCTCACGCGTCCTCCGCCGCCCCCGTCCTCTGCGCCGCCCGAGCCGGGTGGCGGGATGTCGGGCCTGCAGCGGCCTCGCGCGTCTTGCACCGTCCCTGTCCTTCGCCGCGCCGGTCTTTCGGAGCGTCCGGGCTGGGTTGCGGGGTGTCGGGCCGGCAGCGGCCTTGCACGTCGTTCGCCGCGCACGTCGTTCGCCATCCTCGTCCTCCGCGCCGCCCAGGCGGGGCGGCGGAACGGCGGGCCAGCAACGGCCTTACGCGTCCTTCGTCCCCGTCCTTCGCCGCGCCCGTCCTTCGGGCCGTCCGGGCGGTTGGCGGGATGTCGGGCCTGCAGCGGCCTCGCACGTCGTTCGCCGTCCCCGTCCTCCGCGCCGCCCAGGCGGGACGGCGGGCCAGCAACGGCCTTACGCGTCCCTCGCCCCCGTCCTCCGGGGCGCCCTGGCTGGGTGGCGGGGTGTCGGGCCGGCAGTGGCCTTGCGCGTTGTTTGCCGCGCCCGTCTTTCGCGGTGTCCGGGCTGGGTGGCGGGGTGTCGGTCCGGCGGCGGCCTTGCGCGTTGTTCGCCGCGCCCGTCCCTTACTGCTCCCGCCATGCGGGGACGGTGTGGTCGGGCGGTGGAGTCTGGGGCGCTTACCCCGGATGGTCTCGTCGCTGCCGTGTGTTCGCACGGCTGCGGTTGTAGCGCCAGCCGATCTAACGCTGCGGGTTGGGTGTTCGTCTTGCTCGGCAGGTTGGTCAGGTGGGGGTGGTCAGTGCCTTGGCGAGGCGGGTTGCGTAGTCGGCGGCCTCGGTGTCGGAGGCATATTTCTGGCGTGGCCAGAAGAAGCCGCGGAGTCCGTCCTTCGGGTTGCGTGGAACCACATGTACATGCAGGTGGGGGACGCTCTGACTGATCCGGTTGTTCATGGCGACGAACGAGCCGGCCGCTTCGAGGACGGATTCCATCGCCTTCGCAAGGCGTTGGGCTTGCGCGAAGAACGGGCCTAGGAGGTCCTCGGGCAGATCCGTGAGCGTCTCGTAGTGCGTCCGGGGGACCAGCAGCGTGTGGCCCTTGAAGAGTGGGCGGGTGTCGAGGAACGCCATCGCGTCTGGTGCGTCCAGCACGACGTGCGCGGGCCGCTCTCCCTTGATGATTTCGCAGAACAGACACGCCTTGCTCACAGCCTCACCCATCCCCCTATTCTCCAGTCCCACCCGCAGGCAACGGCAAATCGGCCTGACGGGAGCGGGGTTCTCGAGGGCGAGGCTGGCGCCTTGTCGTCCGCGGGGGTGCTTCTGGGGGTTACCGGGTCGGGGCGATTTCCTTGGTGGCGGCGGTCGGTGAGCTGTAGGGGAGATGGTCGGTTCCGACCGCCGCCTAGTAGGCGGACGTCAGTGTGGGCTTCGTCCGCTCAGGGTGGGTCAGGACAGGGCCAGCAGCAGGGCCGTGTAGGGAGGGATCGGGTCGGGGGCGGGCTCTGCCGCCTCTTGTGCGGCGGCGTGTTGGTAGAGGTCGCGTTCGGCGCGGTCCAGGGCGGCTGACAGGACGAAGTCGGTGACCGACCAGCCGATCAGCTCGGCCGCCGCGCGGATCACGAGAAACTGCTCCGCGGTGGTACGGAAGGTGATGTGATCGTCGGCGGGATCGGCCGGAAGGTCCTGGCGAACCGACTCGGGCATGGCCGGTCTCCTTCCTTGCGGCCTTTCAAAGTACGCCGCGGGGAGTTGCCAGGACATCCCCTCTGAGAACGAGAATCGGCGGGTGTCCGGCGGAGTCAGCGGGTTCCCCAGGAGTAGGTCTGTTTGCGAAGTTTGAGGTACACGAAGCTCTCGGTGGAGACGACGCCTGGGATGGCGCGGATACGGCCGAGAAGTTCCAGGAGACGTTCGTCGTCCTCGCAGACGAGCTCCAGGAGGATGTCGAACGAACCCGCGGTGATGACGACGTAGTCGATCTCGTCCAGGGCGGCGAGCTCGTCGGCGGTCTTCTCCAGGTCGCCCTCGCATCGGACGCCGATCATCATCTGGCGGTGGAAGCCGAGCATCAGCGGGTCGGTGACGCCGACGATCTGCATGACACCGGTGTCGAGGAGCTTCTGCACGCGCTGGCGCACGGCGGCCTCGGAGAGGCCCACGGCCTTGCCGATGGCGGCGTAGGAGCGGCGGCCGTCCTGCTGGAGCTGCTCGATGATCTGCTTGGCGGTCTCGTCGAGCTGGACGCGGGCTGCCCGTTCCATCCGGTTCTCCTAGCTGCGGCATCGAGGGTGTGAGGCCTCTGGGCCAAGTGAATCAGTCGTGAAATTCGATCGTAACAACGGAATCACTTGTGTTGGGCGGACTCCTCTGTAAGGGTCGGGCCAACAGGACACAACGGGCGACGGAGCCCAGGAGGGACCTGAGGATGAGCGGCGAGCGGCTGCGCAACTTTATCGGCGGAGAGTACGTCGACGCCAAGGACGGGCGGACGCTGGAGGTGGTCGACCCCAGCACCGGCGAGACGTACGCGGAGGCGCCGGTGTCCGGCGCCGAGGACGTCGACGCCGCGTTCCGCGCGGCGTCCGACGCGTTCCCCGCCTGGCGCGACGCCACGCCGGGGGAGCGGAGCCTCGCGATGCTCCGCTTCGCGGACGCGGTCGAGAAGCGGGCGGAGGACCTCGTCAGGGCGGAGAGCCGGGACACCGGCAAGCCCGTCCAGATGACCCTGGACGAGGAGGTGCCGCCGATGGTGGACAACCTCCGGTTCTTCGCCGGGGCGTCCCGGGTGCTGGAGGGCAAGGCGTCCGCCGAGTACATGGCCGACCACACCTCCTCGATCCGGCGGGAGCCGATCGGGGTGTGCGCCCAGGTGACGCCCTGGAACTACCCGATGATGATGGCGATCTGGAAGATCGGGCCGGCGCTTGCGACGGGCAACACCGTGGTGCTCAAGCCGTCCGAGACGACCCCGGCGAGCACGCTGATGCTGGCGGAGATCGCGGCCGAGTTCCTGCCCCCGGGCGTCTTCAACGTGGTCTGCGGCGACCGCGGCACCGGGCGCTCGCTGGTGGAGCACCCGACGCCGCAGATGGTGTCGATCACCGGGAGCGTGCGGGCCGGCATGGAGGTCGCCGCGTCGGCGGCCAAGGACCTCAAGCGGGTGCACCTGGAGCTGGGCGGCAAGGCGCCGGTGGTCGTGTTCGACGACGCCGACGTCGAGGCGGCGGCGACGGGCATCGCCGAGGCCGGGTACTTCAACGCGGGCCAGGACTGCACGGCGGCCACCCGCGTGCTGGTCGCCGACCGGCTGCACGGGGAGTTCACCGAGGCGCTCACCGAGGCCGCCAAGGGGACGGTCGTCGGGCCTCCCAGCAACGCCGACGCCTTCTACGGACCGGTGAACAACGCGAACCAGCTGGAGCGCGTCCAGGGCTTCATCGAGCGGGCGCCCAGCCACGCGAAGGTCCTCACCGGCGGCGAGCGCGTGGGGGACCGCGGCTACTTCTTCGCCCCGACCGTCGTGGGCGGCCTCAGGCAGGACGACGAGATGGTGCAGAACGAGGTCTTCGGGCCCGTCATCACCGTCCAGAGCTTCTCGGACGAGGCTCAGGCCGTGGAGTGGGCCAACGGCGTCAAGTACGGCCTCGCCGCCAGCGTGTGGACGCAGAACCACGGCCGGGCCATGCGCATGAGCAAGGCACTGGACTTCGGTGCCGTGTGGGTGAACACCCACATCCCGCTGGTGTCGGAGATGCCGCACGGCGGCTTCAAGCACTCCGGCTACGGCAAGGACATGTCGATGTACGGAATCGAGGACTACACCCGCGTCAAGCACGTCATGCACTACATCGGCGGCTGAGCGCCGCCGACCGGAGCCCGTGAAGGAAGTCCCGCCCATGACCGAGACCCAACCCGCCGCGGCGCGCGACGATCCGGCCGTCGCGGTCCCCGCGATCGAACTCGCGGGAGTCGAGAAGGATTACCACGCCTACGGCGAGACCGTGGCGGCGGTGCGCGGCGTCGACCTGTCGATCGCGGAGGGGGAGTTCTTCTCCCTGCTCGGCCCGTCCGGATGCGGCAAGACGACGACCATGCGCATGATCGCCGGCTTCGAGGAGCCGACGGCGGGGCGGGTCCGGCTGCGCGGGCAGGACGTCACGGACGTGCCCCCCAACAGGCGCGACGTGAACATGGTGTTCCAGTCGTACGCGCTCTTCCCCCACATGAGCGTCTTCGAGAACGTCGCGTTCGGCCTGCGCCGGCGCGGCGTTCCGAAGGCGCACATCACGCGGCGGGTGGGGGAGATGCTGGAGATAGTCGACCTGGCGGGGCGGGAGAAGCGCCGTCCCGCCGAGTTGTCCGGCGGCCAGCAGCAGCGGGTCGCGCTCGCCCGGGCGCTGGTCAACGAGCCGCGGGCGCTGCTGCTGGACGAGCCGCTCGGCGCCCTCGACCTGAAGCTGCGCCAGGCGATGCAGGTCGAGCTGAAGCGGATCCAGCGGGGGGTCGGCGTCACGTTCGTGTACGTGACGCACGACCAGGGCGAGGCGCTGACGATGTCGGACCGCATCGCCGTCATGAACGACGGGATGATCGAGCAGCTCGGCACGCCGCGGGAGATCTACGAGCATCCCGCGACGCGGTTCGTGGCCGGGTTCATCGGCACGTCCAACCTGCTGGAGGGGGAGGTCACCGGGACGGGGCCGGGCGGCGCGGTGCTCTCCCACGGCCCCGAGGGCCGGATCGAGGTCCCGATGCGCCACGGCCGGAAGGCCGTCGCGGGGGAGCGCGTGGAGCTGACCGTCCGCCCCGAGAAGATCGCGATCGGGCCGGAAAGGCCGGGGGACGGGCAGTGCGCCGTCCGGGGAACCGTGACCGAGGTCGTGTACCTCGGGACGTCGACGAACTACAACATCACCACCTCCGCCGGCGCCGACGTCGTCGTGTTCCTGCAGAACGCGGCGTCCGCCGACGACATCGCCGTGCGCGGCGACAGCGTCTGGTTGTCGTGGGATCCGCGCCACTCGTACGCCATAGGAGCGCCGCAATGAGCCAGTTCGACCCCGCCTTCCTCCGCGGACTCACAAGGCCGCGCCTGGCACGTTCCGGCGCGGGCGGCCCGGCCCGCCGCGACGTTCTGAGGCTGATGGGGGCGGCGGGCGCCGGGCTCGCCCTGTCGGCGTGCGGGGTGAAGGGGCAGGGCGGCAAGGAGAAGGTCACCCAGAGCGACGTCGAGAAGTACTGGGCGAACAAGGCCAAGAGCGGCAGGCTCAACTGGGCGAACTGGCCGGGCTACATGCAGGACGACCGGGAGACCATCAAGGCGTTCGAGAAGGAGATGGGCGTCAAGGTGACCTACAAGGAGGTCATCCAGGAGATGGGCCCGTGGTTCGGCAAGATCCAGGCGCCGCTGGCCGCCGGGCAGTCCATCGGCTTCGACCTGATGGTGATGACGAACGGGATCCAGCTGGAGCAGTGCCGCCAGCTCGGCTACCTGGCGCCCCTCGACCTGTCGAAGCTGCCGAACTTCCAGGCGAACGCGGGCCCGTCGTTCAAGAACCCGTCCTACGACCCGGGCAACGCCTTCACGATCCCGTACGAGTCGGGGGTCACCGGCATCGCGTACAACACCAAGTACGTGAAGGAGGAGATCACCAGCATCGCCCAGCTGTTCGACCCGAAGTACAAGGGCAAGGTCGGCATGATGGGCGACTCGCAGGAGCTCGGGAACTTCGGGATGTTCCTGCTCGGCATCGACCCGGAGAAGTCGACGAAGGCGGACTGGGAGAAGGCCGCCGCCAAGCTGCGCGAGCAGCGCGACAAGGGCATCGTCCGCAAGTACTACAGCCAGGACTACGTCGACGCCGTCAGCAAGGGCGACGTGTGGATGACCATGGCGTGGTCGGGGGACGTGTACAGCCTGACGAGTCCGGACGTGAAGTTCGTGGTGCCCAGGGAGGGCGGCACGATCTGGACCGACAACCTTTGCATCCCGAAGACCGCCGAGAACCCGGTGGACGCGCTGACCCTCATGAACTGGCTCTACGTCCCCGAGAACAACGCGCCGCTGACCGAGTTCATCAACTACATGCCGCCGATCCCGGCCACCCAGAAGCTCATCGCGCAGAAGGCCGAGCAGGCGGGCGGCGAGGACAAGAAGGACCTGACCCGGCTCAGCACCAGCCCTCTGATCTTCCCGTCGCAGGCCGACCTGGCCCGGCTGCGGCACTACCGGCGGCTCACGCAGGCGGAGGAGACCGAGTACCAGAAGATCTTCGAGCCGATCTCCAAGGGATCGTGATGGGCGGGGTGCGGGGACGGCTCGCGCCGTACCTGATGATCCTTCCGGGCGGGCTGTGGCTGGCGGCGTTCTTCCTCGTCCCGATGGTGCTGATGGTGTCCCTGTCGCTGCAGACCGGGAACCTCATCGACGGCTTCCAGCAGACGCTGCACTGGCAGAACTACACCGACGGGCTCAGCACCTACGGCGACAAGTTCGTCCGGTCGCTCTGGTACGGGCTGGTCGCGACGGTCGCGTGCATCGTGCTCGCCTACCCGGCCGCGTACTGGATCGCGTTCCGCGGCGGCCGCGCCAAGTCGACGTATCTGTTCCTACTGCTGCTTCCGTACTTCGTCTCGTTCATCCTGCGGACGGTGTCGTGGAAGCTCGTCCTCACCGACAACGGGCCGATCCTCGGGCCGCTGCGCGACCACGGCGTCCTGCCGGAGGGCTTCCACGTCCTCGACACCGGCGTCGCGGTCGTGTCCGGGCTCGCCTACAACTTCCTGCCGTTCATGGTCCTGCCGATCTACGTGGCGCTCGAACGCATCGACCCGCGCGTGGTGGAGGCGGCCTACGACCTGTACGCGAGCCGGGCGCAGGCGTTCCTGCGGGTCATCCTGCCGCTGTCGCTGCCCGGCGTCTTCGCCGGCGTGATCATGACGTTCGTGCCGGTGTCGTCGGACTACGTCAACGCCGAGGTGCTCGGCGGCCCGCAGAACACCATGATCGGCAACGTCATCCAGACCGAGTACTTCAACAACAGCGCCTACCCGACGGCGTCCGCGCTGTCGTTCGCACTGATGGCGATCCTGCTCGTCGGGATCTTCGCCTACGCGCGCACGCTCGGAACACAGGACGTCCTTGAGGCGGCGGGACGATGACGACGCACACCAAGGCCCCGGTGACGCCCGCCGAGACCCCGCGGCGGCGGCGCGCGCCCCGGCGCCGGATCTCCGGCCTGCACCTCTACACCCTCGTGCTGATCGCGTGGCTGATCCTGCCGATCGCGATCATGATCCTGTTCGGGTTCAACGACACCCGCAGCAAGCAGAACTTCGAGTGGCAGGGCTTCACGCTCAGGTGGTACGCGCACCTGTTCGACAAGAGCGACCTCACCGCGGCCGTCGTCAACTCGCTGACGATCGCGCTGCTCAGCACGCTGATCACCACGGTCATCGGGACGTTCGCGGGCCTCGCGCTCGGCCGGTACCGGTTCCGCGGCAAGGGCTCGACGAACCTCGTGCTGTTCATGGCGATCTCCTGCCCGGAGATCGTGATGGGCGCCTCGCTGCTGTCGATGTTCGTCACGTTCAACCTGCCGCGCGGCTACCTGACGATCCTCCTCGCGCACGTGATGTTCTCGATCGCGTTCGTGGCCGTGACGGTCCGGGCCCGCGTCGTCGGGCTCGACCCCGCGGTGGAGGAGGCGGCGCAGGACCTCGGCGCCGGCCCGTGGACGCGGTTCCGCCTGGTCACCCTGCCGATGATCATGCCGGGGGTGCTGGCGGGGGCGCTGCTGGCGTTCGTGCTGTCCATCGACGACTTCGTCATCACCAACTTCACCAGCGGCGCCACCGTCACGTTCCCGCTGTGGATCTACGGCTCCACCAGGACGGGGACGCCGCCGCAGGTCAACGTGATGGGGACGATCATCTTCGCGGTCGGCGTGCTGATCGCGGTGGTGTCGGCGCGGCGCAGCGCCCGCGCGCGAACGCGAGCATGAACCCGGACGTGAACGTGGCCGAGGCGCTCGCCGGGGCCGCCCCCGAGCCGTTCTGGCTCGGGGACCCGGCCCGCCCCGAGGCGGGTCCGGCGCTGTCCGGCGCCGTGACGTGCGACCTCGCCGTCGTCGGCGGCGGGTACAGCGGCCTGTGGACGGCCCTGCTCGCCAAGGAGCGCGACCCGTCCCTGGACGTGGTCGTGCTGGAGGCGGGCCGGATCGGCGCCGCCGCGTCCGGACGCAACGGCGGGTTCTGCGCCGCCAGCCTCACCCACGGCCTGGAGAACGGCCTCGGGCGCTGGCCGGACGACGCCCACACGCTCGAACGCCTCGGCTGGGACAACCTGCGCGCCATCGCGGAGACGCTGACCCGCCACGGCATCGACGCCGAATGGGAGCCGACGGGGGAGATGAGCGTCGCCACCGAGGAGTGGCAGGTGCCCGCGCTCCAGGAGGCGGCGGAGAAGGCCTACGAGCACGGCTGGCAACCGATCATGCTCGGCCCCGAGGCGGTCCGCGCCGAGGTCGACTCGCCCACCTACCTGGCGGGCCTGTGGGACCGCGACGCCGTCGCCATGGTGCATCCGGCCAAGCTCGCCTGGGGCCTGGCGGACGCGTGCCGCGCCCTCGGGGTCCGCGTCTTCGAGAACACCCGCGTCACGGCGCTGCGCACCGACGCCCGCAGGCTCCGGCTGACGGCCGCCGCGCCCCCGCGGCGAGGCGACCGGGCGCCCCGCCCGCTCGGGACGGTCACCGCCCGGCACGTCGCCCTGGGGACCGGCGCCTTCCCGCCGATCCTCCGGCGTCTGCGCAACTACGTCGTCCCCGTGTACGACTACGCCCTCGTCACCGAGCCGCTCACCCCCGCGCAGCGCGCGTCCATCGGCTGGCGTCACCGGCAGGGGCTCGGCGACAGCGCCAACCAGTTCCACTACTACCGGCTCACCGCCGACGACCGCATCCTGTGGGGCGGCTACGACGCCGTCTACCACTTCGGCAACGGAATGCGTCCCGCGCTGGAACGGCGCCCCTCCACGTACGCGACCCTGGCCCGGCACTTCTTCGCGACGTTCCCGCAACTGGAGGGTGTGCGCTTCACCAACGCGTGGGGAGGCGTCATCGACACGTGCAGCCGCTTCTGCGCCTTCTACGGGACGGCCTACGACGGCAGGCTCGCATACGCGGCGGGCTACACCGGCCTCGGTGTCGGCGCAACCCGCTTCGGAGCCGACGTCATGCTCGACCTCCTGCGGGTCGGACTCGCGCCCGGCGAGGAGACCGAGCGGGCACGGCTGGCGATGGTGCGCTCCAAGCCCGTCCCGTTCCCGCCCGAGCCGCTGCGCTACGGCGTCATCGAGCTGACCCGGCGCGAGATCGCCCGCGCCGACCGCAACGCGGGGCGCCGGGGGCTCTGGCTCCGCACCCTCGACCGCATGGGCCTCGGCTTCGACTCCTGAAGGGGATCAGTCCGGCGACTCTTCGACCGTGCCGAAGATCACGGACGAGACCTCCAGGTACAGCTGCTCCGGGTACGGCATGAAACCGACGTTGCGCAGCGCCTGCTTCTGGCCGGCCGACTCCATCACGAACTCGCCGTAGCCGAAGACCCGCCCGAGCACCGAGCGGTTCAGCGCGATGTCGGTGACCTTGGCGAGCGGCATCATCGCGACGTTGCGGTTGAGGACGCCGTTGACGACCATCACCCGGTGCTCGGTGACCAGGAAGAAGTCCACCGACCAGGCGATCACCTTCCAGGCCAGGTAGCAGACCGTGATCAGCCACAGCCACCAGATCCAGATCTGCCCGCTGACCGCGCTCGCCGCGCCGCACGCGATGAGCCCGGCCACGACGACCCCCACCGGCAGCAGCAGGACGGCGGGATGCCGCCGCACCGCGATGACACGGCCCTCGTAGGACATCAGATACTTGTCGACCGTCCGCGACGAGGTGTCGCGGTGCACCATCATGTCCTGCAGATTCACGGCGTGTCCTCGTCATGATCCGGGTGGGTCAACCGTAGCCGACGCGGCACCGGCGGTGCAGGGGCCGCACGGTAAGGGCCACGGCGCCGCACGGGGCCTTGTCGGACGCGGATCCGTTCGCCGATCATGGTCGTCATGGACGGCGACGCCGAGAATCCGCGGGAGCCCGGCCGGCCGCGCGGCGATTTCGCGCCCGAGGTGACCGGACGTCCGATCTGGCGGCTGCTGCTGAGGGGACTCGGCGTCTACCTGCCCGGCTGGGAGATGCCCGCGGGCGCGCTGCGCGTCCGGGACGGGGCGCCGCCGGCGGGTTTCGGGCCGCCCGCGTACCTGAACGGCGACGCCGGCTTCGGCGTCCAGGTCCCCGACCGCCGCCGGGGCCTGGAGCCGGACCGGGAGATCTACGTGCGGGGCCGGGAGGACCCGAGCTTCGGGATCGTCGTGGCGGGCCCGTCGGCGGCGATCGGGAGCCGCGTCGTGGACGCCGCGGTGCTGATGCGGTTCGCGCGGAGGCTGACGTTCGAGGAGCTCGTCGACACCGGCGACGCCGACTCCGTCCCGTACGCGGTGCGCGGGGCGCGGGCGGTGGAGAACGCGGTGTTCCTCGACCGCGCCGCCGGGATCGGCCTGTGCGTCGAGGCCGACCCGCGGACCGGCGCCCTGCGCTGCCCCCTCTACGTGCGCATCGGCGGCCCCGCGGAACGTTCCGTGCGGGCCTACGGGGCGGTGGCCCAGCCGGTGAGGTCCCACAGCTGATGGGACGGCAGCCGCCGCAGCCGGACGCTCGCGGCGGCCGGGTCCCAGAACACCTCGTCGCTCTCCAGCTCCAGCGACTGCGCGGCCGTCAGCACCGCGCACAGCAGCTCGTCGCGCGTCCGGACGGCCATGAGCGGGCCGATCTGCGCGACGGCGCCCGAGCACTCCGCCAGCGTCCGCAGGAGCGACTTGAGGGCCGCCTCGTCCTCGGGCCCGCGCGCGGGCTCCACCCCCGCCGGGACGCCCGGCTCCACCCGCGCGAGGCCCCGCCTGGCCTCGCCGCCGGACACGCCGTTGCCGGGCCGGGCGCCGGCGCCCGCGGAGATGAGCAGGGCGCTGAACACGCCCGCCAGGTCCTCGCTGGCGTGCCCGCCCAGGAAGTAGCGGCGGCGCTCCGGTGAGCCGGGAGTGCCGTTCGAGCCCTCGGCGGTGCGGAACCGTACGGCGAGCCGGCTGGCGCGCACGCACCGCTCGTACATGTCGCTGAGGATGTCCTCGAGTTCCTCGTCGCGCGTCCACAGGCGCCCGGTCGCGGTGACGGCGTCGCCGTGGGGGCGGGGGCGTCCGGTGAGCGCCGCCGTGACGGTGTCGTCGAGCTCGCCCTCGGTGAACCGCAGCAGCTCGGCGACGACGTCCTCGACGTCCTCCAGGGTGCGGGTGAGGGCGCGCTGCAGTTCCAGGATCTCCTCGCCGCCGCGCTCCAGGTCCGCGAGCCGGCCGAGCGCCGCCTCGACCTTGCCCTCGACGGCCTCGCCGCCCGCCCCGGTGGCGGCCCGCACCGACGTCTCGACCTCGCCGAGCTTGCGGCGCAGCGCGGCGAGGGTGATGCGCTGCTGCTCCAGCTCGTGCAGCCTGCCCGCCTGGGTCCGCAGGTAGTCGTCCGCCTGGTGGACGAGGCCGGCGAGCTCCTCCACCTGCCCGGTGTTCTGCCGGAGCCGGGTGTCGAGCGCGGGCAGCACGTCCTGCTTGACGCGCGACAGCTCCGCGGTGAGCTGCTCGCCGACGGTGACCAGCACGTTGTTCTGCTTGGTCACCTGGTCGTTCAGTTCGTCGATCCGGCGGGTGAAGGCATGGGCCTGGTCCCGGCTCTGCTTGCCCGCGTACAGTTCGAGCGCCCCCACCACGACGCACATCACCACCAGGATGACCGTCGTCATTGCACTCCTCGGGCGTGACGGTGATTACCGGAACGGCTTTTGATCGCGACCATAACTTACGATCACTCGCGCCGACCGGAACTTACGTAACCGACTGATCTCCATGACCGGCCGGTCTCACCTGTTCTTCCCGTGCCATTCCGTGACGCCTTCCGTGCGCTTGGTGACGAATTCTCAGACGCAGCCCTCGAATTGCGGGACGGTGGTGGTGGCCTTCAGCCCGGCGGGGCGGAACCACTTGTCCAGCAGCCGCGGGGCGGTGCCGTCCTGGTACATCCGCGTGATCGCCTTGTTGACCGCCTCGCAGCCGTCGACGTCGCCCTTCCTGATGCCGACGCCGTAGGGCTCGTCGGTGAACGGGGCGTTGACGAGCGTGAGACCGCCGCCGGCCCCGGACGCCTTCGCCGCGAGGCCCGCGAGGATCAGGTCGTCGGTCGAGACCGCGTCGAGCCGCCCCCCGGTGAGCTCGGTGAGGCAGTCGGCGTACCCGCTCGCCTCGACCGGCAGCGCGGCGACGCCCTGCTCGTCGTGGACGCGCGGGAACGACACCGACCCGGGCACGCGGCAGAGCCGCCGCCCCTTCAGGTCGTCGATGTTCCGGATGGCGCGGGCTTCGGACCTGCGGACGAGAATGTCCTGGTGGGCCACGTAGTAGGGACCCGCGAACGACACCTTCACCTTGCGTTCCGGCGTGATGGAATAGCTGGCCACCACGAGGTCGACGTCGCCGTCCTGGAGCATTTTCTCGCGGGTCGCCGACGTCACCCGCCTGAACGTCACGTCGGCGGGGCGCACGCCCATCCGCCGGGTGATCTCTTTCGCGATGTCGACGTCGAATCCGGTGAACGAGCCGTCGCCCCGGCGTTCGCCGAGTCCCGGCTGGTCGCCGTTGACGCCGATGACGAGCGCGTCCTTTCCGGCGACGGATTCCTCTCCGGCGTCGGCGATCCCGCACGCGGTCCCCGCGCCGAGGACGGCCGCGGCCGCGAGGACCGCCGTCGCGAGGCTCCGCGCCCTCACTTGGACCACCGGTACTCGGCCAGGCGGGGACGCACGCCGGCGAGGACGAGCGCGGCGATGACGGCGCCCGCTGCGGGCAGCACCGCGTACCAGCCGCTCGTGCCTCTGTCCCCGTCCTTCACGGCCTCGTCGAACGCCTTCCTGTGGATGGTGACGAGCGCCTGGAGGGAGCGGTCGTACCGGGTGAAGTCGGCGGCGGCCGCGCCGCGGGCGGCGACCGCCTCGTCGCGCCGTCCCCGGTCGACGAGGTCGCGCATCCGGCGGTCGTTGGCCTGGACCTTCTGGTAGTCGGCGAGCACCCTGTTCATCACGTCCGTGAGCTGCGCCTTCTGCCGGGCCGACTGGACCGGCCGGTCGGCCTCGGTGCCGAGGAAACCGAGGAACTTCACGCGGCCGGGCTCGAAGGACAGGTTTTTCTGGACGGCCGCGTTGTACTGGGTCAGGTTGCCGGCCTTCAGGTACAGGACGGTCTGCGACTTGCTCAGGTAGACCTGCTCGTAGGCGTCGGCCCGCCCCGGGTCGAGCAGGAACCGGGTCTCGTCGGCGTTCGCGCTGTTGCTGATGGCGCGCGTCCGCGAGAGCCCGAGGATCGAGTCGAAGCCCTCTTCCTTGGCCTGGCGCAGATGGTTCGCCTGGCCGGTGAGCATGAGGGTCCCGGCTGCGACCAGGGCGAGCGTGCCGAGCGTCGCCAGCGCGAGCGGAACGTTGAGCAGCCGCCGGAACCGCCGGGCCAGGTAGAGCTGGAACCCGAGGAGGACGGCCAGGAGGGCCAGTCCCGTGGCGAGGACGCCCGTGCGTCCCAGGAGGACCGCCGAGCGCTTGTCCTCGTAGGTGTGCCGGACGAGGGTGCCGTTGTCGAGCGTCAGGTTGTAGGCCTTCGGCAGCAGGTCCAGCTTCATCAGGTCGGTCGCCTGCCGGTAGAGGTCGACGACCTTCTGCGACGGCGGCCCGGACGCGTGCGGGGACTGCCGGTCCAGCAGCAGGGCCTGCCCGGCGAGGCGCTCGTAGCGCGCGAGCGCGTCCAGCAGGTCCCGGGCCGTGTTGTTCTCGGTCGTCTCGTCGGCGAGCTTCGCGGCCTTCAGCAGCGCGTCGCCGGCCTTGCGGCGGTTCTGGTCGTAGCGGGCGAGCGCCTGCTCGCGGCCGCCGCCCGCCGCGTCGCCGATCAGCAGCGCGTCGGCGAGCTGCGCGTCCATGTCGGAGAGCTGGAAGTACAGGTCGCCGGTGGCGACGACCTGCGGGCCCGCGTCGTGCCCGATGACCCGCACGCCCTCGCGGGCGTTCGCGATCGCCGCCCAGCCGACGCCGAGCAGCGCCACCAGCAGCACGAGCGACAGCGCGGTCAGCGTCCTGACGCGGGCCGCGACGGTGCGGGGGAGCAGCCGCGCGAGGCCGGACCGGTCCTCGCCGCGCGTGCCGCCGTCGTCCCGGGCGGGCGGCGACGGCTGCGCGGCGGGGGCCGGCCGCCCCGCCGGCGGGGACTGCTGGACGGCCGTCATGTCGCCTCGCCTCGGGTGAGCGTGATGGTGGTCCAGGCGCCCACGTGGATCCGGTCTCCGTCGGAGACCGGGACCTCCACGTTGTACGGGATGGGGTCGGTGGAGCCGTTCACGCAGGTGCGGTTGGTCGAGCCGGGGTCGACCAGCGTCCAGGTGCCGTCGGGCTTCGCCAGCAGCACCGCGTGGACGTGGGAGACGCCGGGGTCCTCGGGCGGCTCGCGCAGGTCGATCTCGGGCGGGGACGGCTGCGAGGAGCTGCGCCGCCCGATGCGGACCTGGTGCCCGGCGAGCGGGATCCGCCGCTCGGGCGCGTACGGGGGGAACGCGAGGGACGCCGAGTCGGGGCCTTCTTCGGCGATGACCGTGCTGTAGTACTCGCGGTCGGCGCCCCGAACGCTTCCGCCTAGCCGCCAGGGTCATCAGGAAGTACCTGATCGGGGCGCGGAGCCTGCACGACCACATCGCCTCCAAGCTGCTGGGC
>NZ_JBFARL010000126.1:0-24263 GCF_040674655.1 Actinomadura sp. NPDC049753
ATCGAGCTGGCGGGGACGCAGATCGTCGGGGCGGACCGCGAGCGCGTCCGCGCGCTGCGCGGCCGGAAGGTCGCGATGATCTTCCAGGACCCGCTCGCCACCGCGCGGCACGGCCGCTCCTCCTGGATGAAGCTCTTGGACACCTCGCTCACCAGGTACGCCGACACCATCGCGAACGGCGCCGCCAGCGCCAGCCCCATCGCCCGCGCGTCCATGCCCCGGGCCCGCCACCAGCCCACCACGAACAGCACCGCGAACAGCAGCAGCCCCCCGTCGGTGCCCACGTCCGCGGCCTCGTGCACCCACGAGGGCGTGCCCTGCGCGAACTCGGTGATCTCCCGGTACAGATCGGCGCTGAAATCCGGCGCTCCCATGCTCTCCCTCACACTCGCAGCGGCCCCGTGCCCGTCATCTGTCAGACACCGCAAAGCCCGCTGATGTTCACCTTCCGGCCATAGGAGGACAACCATGTCACCTTAGGGGGATCACTCGCCGGGCATTGGCCCCACTCGTGCGGCCGGCCTCCGCCCGACCGGCCCCTCCGGCGACCGCTCCGCCCCGGAGTCCGCCCCGGAGTCCGCCCCTGCGGCGTCGAGCACTGCGGCGTCCGCCATCCCGCGGCGGCGCCGCGCGAACCGCACGACCTCCACCGTCGCCGTCACCCCCAAGGCCAACCCCAGCCCGACCGCCACGCCCTTCAGCGGCTCGTCCTCGAACGCCACCCCGCCCACATACCCCAGCAGCGCCCCGTACAGGGCCCACGACACCGCCGCCACCGCCGCGAACAGCGAGAACGACCGCAGCCGGTACCCGACCGCCCCCATCGTCACCGTCACCGCCGTCCGCCCGCCCGGCACGTACCGCGCCACCACCAGGATCAGCCCGCCCCGCTCTGCCATCGTCCGCCGCGCCCACCCCAGCGCCGCATGCCGCCGCGTCCCGGGCCGCGCCCCCCGCACCAGCCGGCCGCCCGCCCGGCGCCCCACCAGGTACGACACATGATCGCCCAGAAACGCGCCCGCCGCCGCCAACGCCACGACCGGAGCCAGCTCCGGCTGTCCCCCCGCCGCGTACACCCCCGCGGTGATCACCATGCTCTCGCTCGGCACCACCGGGAAGAAACCGTCGATCGCCGCCACCGCGAACAGCACGAGATAGAACCACGGCGACGTCACCGCCGTGTCCACCATGCCCATGATTCCGTCCATGGCCACGACGTTAGGAAGGCCCCGCCCCCGGCGGATCCCGCGAAAGACGCCGCCCACCCCCCACTTTCGTCAGGGGACCCCCGCCCCGCGAAAACGATTCGCGTCCCGGCCCCGGCTCCACCACACTTCACACACTGTGGGACACCTGCACATCTTCGACATGGACGGCACCCTGCTGACCGGCACCACCGCCAACCTCGAAATCGCCCGCCACCTCGGCACCCTCCCCGAACTCCACGACCTCGAAGCCCGCTTCGCGGCCGGCGCCCTCGACACCCGCGGCTTCTCCATCCAGATCCACCGCCTGTGGCGCCACCTCACCCCCGCCGTCGTCGCCACCGCCTACCGCGCCGCCACCTGGCTCACCGGCATCGCCGACGTCTGCGCCGACATCCGCGCCCGCGGCGAACACTCCGCCGTCATCACCATGTCGCCCGACTTCTTCGCCCACCACCTCCTCGACCACGGCTTCGACGACGTCGTCGCCTCCCGATTCCCCCCGATGCCCTTCACCGGCGCACTCGACCCCGCCGGCATCCTCACCCCCGCCGACAAGGTCCGCATCGCCGACGACCTCCTCGCCCGCCACCGCCTCACCACCGACCAGTGCACGGCCTACGGCGACTCCATGTCCGACGCACCCCTGTTCCGCCACCTCACCAACACCGTCGCCGTCAACGCCGACCACCACCTCGCCGGCATCGCCGCCCTCGACTACCGCGGCACCGACCTGCGCGCCGCCTACGCCCTCGCCCGCACCCTCCACCCCGCCTGACCCCGGCGAGGCCGCCGACCTGGGGGAGCGCGGCGAACAAACCCGTCCCGGCACCCCCCGGCACCCGCTCCGCATGGCACGATCAGCCACGTGACCAGCACACCCGCCGACCCGCACCACCTGCGCGACCTCGCACTGCTGCGCCGCGTCCGCGACCGCATCGACCGCGAATACGCCCAGCCCCTGGACGTCGAGGCGCTGGCACGCGGCGCGAACATCTCCGCCGGCCACCTCAGCCGCCGGTTCCGCCAGGCCTACGGGGAATCGCCCTACTCCTACCTGATGACCCGCCGCATCGAACGCGCGATGGCCCTCCTGCGCCGCGGCGACCTCAGCGTCACCGACGTGTGCTTCGCCGTCGGCTGCTCCTCCCTGGGCACCTTCAGCACCCGCTTCACCGAACTGGTCGGCATGCCCCCCAGCGCCTACCGCCGCCAAGCGGCCGACACCACAGCCGAACTCACCTCCTCCGGCACCGCCGCCGGCGTGCCGTCCTGCCTGGAGAAACAGGTCACCAGACCGATCAGGAATCGAGAAGCCCCACCGAACCCCCGCCCCTAACCTGACTCCCACCCGCACCACCGATCGGGTAGACAGGTGCCACCGCCACGCCCCATCAAGGGAGACACGACACGATGAGCAGGGCCACGAGCACGGACGCCCACCCGCCCGCGCCCCACGCCGCCGACAGCCACGACCTGATCCGCGTGCACGGCGCACGCGTGAACAACCTCAAGGACGTCGACGTCACGCTCCCCAAGCGCCGCCTCACCGTGTTCACCGGCGTCTCCGGCTCCGGCAAGAGCTCCCTGGTCTTCGGCACCATCGCCGCCGAGTCCCAGCGCATGATCAACGAGACCTACAGCGCCTTCGTCCAGGGCTTCATGCCCACCCTCGCCCGCCCCGACGTCGACGTCCTCGAAGGCCTCACCACCGCCATCATCGTCGACCAGCAGCGCATGGGCGGCGACGCCCGCTCCACCGTCGGCACCGCCACCGACGCCAACGCCATGCTGCGCATCCTGTTCAGCCGCCTCGGCGAACCCCGCATCGGCTCACCCCAGGCCTTCTCCTTCAACGTCGCCTCCATCAGCGGATCCGGCGCCGTCGCCTTCGAACGCTCGGGCAAGACCGTCAGAGAACACCGCAGCTTCAGCGTCACCGGCGGCATGTGCCCCCGCTGCGAGGGCACCGGCACCACCAACGACTTCGACCTCACCGCCCTCTACGACGACACCCTCTCCCTCAACCAGGGCGCCCTCACCGTCCCCGGCCACAGCATGGACGGCTGGTACGGCCGCATCTTCCGCGGCTGCGGCTTCCTCGACCCCGACAAGCCCATCCGCGACTACACCCCCGCCGAACTCCACGACCTCCTCCACAAGGAACCCACCAAGATCAAGGTCGAGGGCGTCAACGTCACCTACGAAGGCCTCATCCCGAAAATCCAGAAGTCGGTCCTCAGCAAAGACCGCGCCTCGATGCAGCCCCACATCCGCGCCTTCGTCGACCGCGCCGTCACCACCACCCCCTGCCCCGACTGCGGCGGCACCCGCCTCAGCGACACCGCCCGCTCATCGAAGATCAACGGCATCAGCATCGCCGACGCCTGCGCCATGCAGATCAGCGACCTGGCCGCCTGGGTCCGCGCCCTCGACGAACCCTCCGTCGCCCCGCTCCTCAAGGCCCTCGGCGACACCCTCGACTCCTTCGTCGAGATCGGCCTCGGCTACCTCTCCCTCGACCGCCCCTCCGGCACCCTGTCCGGCGGCGAGGCACAGCGCACCAAGATGATCCGCCACCTCGGCTCATCCCTCACCGACGTCACCTATGTCTTCGACGAACCCACCATGGGCCTGCACCCCCACGACGTCCAGCGCATGAACGACCTCCTCCTGCGCCTGCGGGACAAGGGCAACACCGTCCTGGTCGTCGAACACGAACCCGAGACCATCGCGATCGCCGACCACATCGTCGACCTCGGCCCCGCCGCCGGCACCGCCGGCGGCACCATCTGCTTCCAGGGCACCCTCGACGAACTGCGCACCAGCGGCACCCTCACCGGCCGCCACTACGACGACCGCACCCCCCTCAAGACCGACCTGCGAACCCCCACCGGCACCCTGCAGATCCGCGGCGCCAACGCCCACAACCTCCACGACGTCGATGTCGACATCCCCCTCGGAGTCCTCGTCGCCGTCACCGGCGTCGCCGGCTCCGGCAAGAGCTCCCTCATCCACGGCTCCATCCCCAAAGGCGCCGGCGTCGTCTCCATCGACCAGACACCCATCCGCGGCTCACGACGCAGCAACCCCGCCACCTACACCGGACTCCTCGACCCCATCCGCAAGGCCTTCGCCAAGGCCAACGGCGTCAAACCCGGACTGTTCAGCGCCAACTCCGAAGGCGCATGCCCCAACTGCAACGGCGCGGGCGTCATCTACACCGACCTCGCCATGATGGCCGGCGTCGCCGTCCCCTGCGAGGAATGCGAAGGCAAACGCTTCCAAGCCCACGTCCTCGACTACACCCTCGGCGGCAAGAACATCAGCGACGTCCTCACCATGCCCGTCGAGGAGGCCGAGCAGTTCTTCGCCGCCGGCGACGCCCGGACCCCCGCCGCCCACCGCATCCTGTGCCGCCTCGCCGACGTCGGCCTCGGCTACCTCACCCTCGGCCAGCCCCTCACCACCCTGTCCGGCGGCGAACGCCAACGCCTCAAACTCGCCACCCACATGGCCGAAGACGGCGGCGTCTACGTCCTCGACGAACCCACCGCCGGCCTCCACCTCGCCGACGTCGAACACCTCCTCGGCCTCCTGGACCGCCTCGTCGACGCCGGCAAATCCGTCATCGTCATCGAGCACCACCAGGCCGTCATGGCCCACGCCGACTGGATCATCGACCTCGGCCCCGGCGCCGGCCACGACGGAGGCCGCATCGTCTTCGAAGGCACCCCGGCCGACCTCGCCGCCGCCCGCTCCACCCTCACCGGCGAACACCTCGCCGCCTACATCGCCACCTGAACCCACCCCACCACGACCGCGGCGTTCTGCGCGTCAGTCAAGAGGCGCGGGACGCGGTCCGGCGGAGGTCCGAAAGCCTCAGCCCAGCAGGGCGCGCAGGGCCACGTCGCCGATCTGCCGCAGCTCGTCGTGGCTGCGCCCGGCCGCCGCCTGGACGGCGATGCCGTCGGAGATCGTGTGGACGAGAGCGGCCAGGGCGGCCGGTTCGTAGCCGGAGGGCAGGTCGGTGGCCTGCTCAAGCCGCCTGCGCAGCGCCGCCTCACCGGCCCTGCGCACCGCGATGGCGTCGCGGCGAACGGTGTGCGCGTCGGGTCCGCGGGCGTGCACGCTGTTGACGCACAGGCAGCCGTGGGGCGTGTCCCGGCCCGCGGTCAGGTCCACGGCCCCATGGATCAGCCGCTCGATGACCGCGCGGCCGGTGGGCGCGTCCAGCGCGTCGGCGGTGTAGGCGCCGGGGCCGTCAAGGTAGCGGGCCAGGACCTTGCCGAACAGTTCCTCCTTGTTGCCGAAGGCGGCATAGAGGCTGGGCTTGTTGATGCCCATCGCGGCGGTCAGGTCGGTCAGCGAGGTGCCCTCGTAGCCGTACCGCCAGAACACCTCCAGCGCGCGGTCGAGCGCGGCGTCTGCGTCGAACGAGCGCGGGCGTCCGCCAGGCATGCGGTCCTCCGTGCTGTCTCCCGAGTTTTATACCTATCGGTACGTTACATCTTGCGGGCGGGCGCCGCACTGCCCTATTTTCATACCGAAAGGTACAGAACTAAGGGGTGACGCATGATCCGAGTCGGAGTCGTCGGGGCGAGCGGTTGGGCGGACGGCTCGCACCTGCCCGCACTGGCCGCGCTCGAGGAGTTCGAGGTGACCGCGGTCGCGACCACCAACCAGGCCAGCGCGGACCGGGCCGCCGCCGCCCACGGCGTCCGCCACGCCTTCGCCGACGCGGGCGAACTCGCGGCGCACCCCGATGTCGACCTGGTCACCGTCTCGGTGAAGGCCTCCGCGCACGCCGCCGTGATCAAAGACGCGCTCAAAGCCGGAAAGCACGTCGTCTCCGAGTGGCCGTTGGGCGTCGACGCCGACGAAGCGAGCGAACTCACCGAGGCCGCCACCGCTGCGGGCGTCGTCCACGCAGTCGTTCTTCAGGGGCACCACTCGCCGAGCGTCCGCTTCGCCGCTGACCTTTTGGCCGAAGGCCGGATCGGCACGCTCGAATCGGTCGCGCTGGTGGCGGAGGGAGCGCCCTGGGGCGGCAGTCGCATCTGGCCGAACCTGGTGTTCGGCCTGGACCCCGCAGAGGGCACCAATATCCTGACCATCATGGCCGGTCACTTCCTGGCCACACTTGAACGGGTGGCGGGACCGCTGGCCGAGGTCTCGGCGCGGCTGCCCCGCACGCACGATCGCGTGCTGGTCGCGGGGACGGAGAGGACCGTCCCCAACGCGACCCCCAGCCACGTGCTGCTGCACGGAGTGCTGGCGAGCGGCGCCACCGCCTCCGTCGCCGTGCATGGCGGCAACGGACCCCTCCAGGACGCGTTCCTGCTCAAACTCGTCGGCAGCGACGCAACACTGACCGCCACCCCGGCCCAACGCGGAACCTTCATCCACTGGGGCGACTGGGACATCAGGATCGGAGACAACGCCCTGGCCGTACCCGACACCTACCGCACCGTCCCCGCGAACGTCCGGTCCGGCCCACCGGCCAACATCGCGGCCCTCTACCAGGAGGTCGCCCAGGCCATCACCGAAGGCCGGCAACCGCACCCCAGCTTCGAGACCGCCCTGCGCCACCACCGGCTCCTCGCCGCCATCGAACGCTCCGCAGCCGACGGAACCGCCCAGCAAACCCCCTAAAGCCCTCCCCACAACGCACACTTCCCCAACTCCGCCCGCACCAGCGGCCCGGTGGACCAGACCGCCGACCCCTCAACCGCCCCGCCGACCCTCCACCGGACCCAGCAGCGGATGCACCCGCATCGCCGCCTCCAACTCACCCGGAAGCTCATCGCGATACCGGCCCAACGTCGACAGATCCGCATGCCCCAGCACCCGCCGCACCGCATCCATGTCCGTCGCCGCCGCCAGCAGATGCGTCGCCGTCGTATGCCGCAACCCATGCGGCGTCACACTCCGCCGCCGCCCCGCATCCACCCGCTCCAGCACCCGGTCGATCACCCCCTGCACATCACCCCGCGCCAACCGCCGCCCCCGCCACGACAACAGCAGCGCCTTCCCCTCCCGCCCCCGATCCAGCAGCCCCCGCCCCTCCGCCAAATACGCGTCCAGCACCTCCGCCACCGGACGGGGGAGCGGCACATCCCGCGTCCGCCCGCCCTTACCGAAGATCCGCCAATACCGCGTCCCCCCGTTGACGAAGAAATCCTCCACATTCGCCGCCGTCAGCTCCGACACCCGCGGCCCCACCGCCGCCAGCAACAACACGATCAACCCGTCCCGCAACTCCGTGCGCTGATCCGCACGCCGCCGCACCCCCGCACCTCCGTCCGGCGCATCCACCAGACCACGCGCCGCCCCCAGCAACCCCTCCGCCTGCTCCACCGTCAACGCACGCCGCTCCGCCCGCAGCCCACCCCGCTGCTTCGGCCGCACCGTCACCGCCTGCATCGGATTCAACTGCACCCACCCCGCCACCACCGCATGCCGGAAGAACGCCGACACCGAACGCCGGAACCGCGCCTGCGACGCCGCACTCTGCAACGGCGCACCCCCCGCCACCACAGGCCGCGCCCCCCGCCGACGCCGCTCATCGGGCTTACGCGCGAACCTGAGCAGAACCTCATCGACGTCCTCACCCGTCAGATCGTCCAGCACCCGGTCCTCACCCGCCAGCGCCCCGAACGTCACCACATCCCGCACATAGACCTCCGCCGACGCCGGCGCCAGCGCACCCGTCGACGCCTTCGCACGCACCATCTCCGCATAGCGATCCACACACTCGGCCACGGACACACGCTGAACATCGGCAGGACGCACCCGCCGGACGCTACCCCCCGCCACCGACAGAACCCCGTAAGATCGACAACATGGGGGAGCGGGCACTGTTCGACCAGATCGGCGAGATCATCCGCGGCTCCACACCACCCCGCCTCGGCCACCCCCACATCCAGACACGCCACAACGGCGTCAAAGCCTGGTTCGGCGACCCCGCCCCCCAGCGCGAGCACTACGAAGCCCAGATCATCCCCGCCGAACTCGCCCCCGGCGCCCACCACCACGCCATCGAAATCGGCTTCCACGCCGAACACCCCGCCGAACCCGACAACGAGGCCGCCCTCACCCACCTGCTCGCCACCGAACCCGCATGGCGCACCGACCTCGGCGACGAACCCCGCACCGGCACCTTCCTCGGCCGCACCACCTGGCGCCGCATCTCCGAAACCTGGCCCGACACCGACCTCACCGGCCCCGACATCCCCTTTGAGATCGGCGTCCGCCTCGTCGACTACATCCGCGCCCTGGAACCGCACCGCAAACGGGTATGACCACCCGCACGCGTCCACCGGACAGGGGAGGGGACCCGTGCTCATCGGCACATCGGGATGGCAGTACGCCGACTGGCGCGACGTCCTCTACCCACCCGGCCTCGCCCAACGACGCTGGCTGCCCCACTACGCCGACACCTTCACCACCGTCGAGAACAACAACGCCTTCTACCGCCTCCCCGCCCGCGAGACATTCGAACTCTGGCGAGACAACACCCCGCCCGGCTTCGTCATGGCGGTCAAGGCCAGCCGCTACCTCACCCACATGAAACGCCTCAAAGACCCGGCGGAACCCGTCGCGCGCCTCATGAACGCCGCCAACGGCCTGGGGGACAGGCTCGGCCCCGTCCTGCTCCAACTCCCGCCCACCCTGCAAGCCGACACCGACCGCCTCACCGAATGCCTGCGCCAGTTCCCGCACGGCACCCGCATCGCCGTCGAACCCCGCCACCCCTCCTGGTGGACGGACCAGACACGCCGCGTCCTGGAGAACCACGGCGCGGCCCTGTGCTGGACCGACCGACTCGGCGAGCCGCAGACACCCCTATGGCGCACGGCCGACTGGCTCTACCTGCGCTTCCACGAGGGACCCTCCGACCCCTGGCCCGAGTACGACGACGAGACCCTCCGACAATGGGCCGACAAACTCGGCGGGACACAGGACGCCTACGTCTACTTCAACAACGACCCCGGCGGCGCCGCCGTCCGCAACGCCCTGCGCTTCACCGACCTCACGAACTGAACTGCGCCGCCACCAGGTCCGCGAGCCGCTGCGCGGCACCGAAATGCGGCGTCAGCCGAGTCTTCGTCATGGCGAACGAAGTACCGGTGGCGACGTCCGCATAGACGTAACTACCGCCACCACCCACCCAGCCGAACGTCGTAGGCGTCTCACCCGGCTCAGTACCGATCCGACCGAGCGGATACCCCAAGCCCAGCCGCACAGGATTGCCGAAGACCCGGTCAGTGCCCTCGAACGCCACCGCCGTCAACTCCTCAAGCCGACGCGACTCGATGAGCCGACCATCCAGGACCGCCGCGTTCATCGCCGCGATTCCCCGCGCCGTGAACGTGCCGACCGACGGAACGTCCGCCTGCAGAAACTCACGGCTATTACCCATGGTCGCGGTCGGCCGCAGCTCCCAAGGCGCAAGAACGGCATTGCCACCAGGCGAACCACCCGCATCCGGCGCGGCATCCTCAAGCCGCGCCAACCGGGCCAAGTCGGTCCGCGGCACACCGAAGTACAAGTCGCCGTCAATGCCCAACGGCGCCGCCACCCACTCACGCAGAAGTCGCCGCATCGGCTTGCCCGTGACCCGGCGCGCGACCTCGCCCACAAGGAACCCGTAGGTGAACGAGTGGTACCCCGTCTCCGTCCCAGGCCGCCACCGCGGCTCGGCATCGGCGATCGCGGCGCAGACCCGCGACCAGTCCGCCAGACCGGCAGGGCCGATCCCACCAGGCATCGCCGGGACGCCGACCGAGTGCGTGAGCACATGACGAAGAGTCGCGACCGCCTTCCCACGCGCACCGAACTCCGGCCACACGTCGACCACCGGCGTGTCATATCCGACGGCACCGCTCCCGACGAGCAGGTGAGCGATGAGCGACGTCATGACCTTGCCGGCAGAGAAACTGAAAAAGGGAGTCTCCGGGGTCACCCTGCGCCCGGTCTCACCGTCGGCGACCCCGGCGACAGCGTCGACGACAAGAGCACCGCGATGGTAAACCGCAACCTGCAAACCGGTCTCGGCCCCATCCTCGACAAGTTCGTCGAGGACGCTTTGCACCTTCTGCTGCAGCGAGGGCCCCCTCGTCACCGGCTCGCCCACGTGTAGCGAGTCTGACTGGCCATCGGCAGCTTCCCGAAAGCGAATCCGACAGTCGGCGCGACGCGATACAACCTGACATCGCCTGCGACGACCGCCTCACCCAGCCCATACCAGGTGCCCTCAGGGCTGGTCAGATGCGCGCTGTACTTCCGCTCGAAGTCCGCGACAGCCTGCTCCCGCTCCGATCGCTCATCCACCACGGACGCAAGACCCTCAATGACGACGTCCACACCGGTCAACGCATTCGTGCCGGTCGTCAGCACACAGTGCTGATTGTGCTCAAGATTCCGCGCCTTGCGCTCCTGACCGCCCGTGGTGAAGCACATGCCACCCAAACTCCAGAACGCCAGCAACGGCGTCACATGGGGTCGACCGTCAGGCCTCACCGTAGAAAGCCAGAACACCTCCGCCTCACCGATGACCGCCAACGCCGACGCCCACGGCGTCGCCTGCGCGCCCGGAGACGAGAACGCCCCGAGCTCAACATCCGGTTCACTGGCGTACATGTCACATCCTTAGAACGACGGGCACACGCTCAGCCGACCAGCGACTGTGAAGCAGCGACGGCAAGTCGGCCAGCCATGCCTTCCGGTCAAGTACTAGGTGCCGTCCTGAAGATGACCTGAACACGCCAAAAAACTCATCGGCCCACCCAGCTCGGCCCCCGAAGGCCGGCCGCCAACCACGCCGGTGCGCCATAGCCGTGGAACACGGACCGCTCGTCCCGGCTTACAGCCGAAAGCAGGCGCAGCCGACCTGATCAGGGCGCCAGTGGGGGAGCGGGGGAGAACCCACGGCGACGAAGGACGCGCCCGTGACGGTCGACCGCGGCCGCCAGGAAAGGCAGACTCCGACCCCGCCGCCGCCGTCCGGACGGCCAAGGCCGACCGGCTCCACAGCGTGGTACAGCGCGCCGCGACCCAGCGCACGTTCCGGACGCCGCGCGCACCACGATGCCCCCGTGGATGCGCCGCGAAGTCCACCGAAACCGTCACCGACAGCGCGTCGCTGGTGCAGTCGAGGCCGATCTTGGGCACCCGGCAGCCCTCAGATCAAACCAGACAGAATCCACCTTCTGTCTGGTTTGAGGTGAAATGAGTCGAGGCCTCGCGCGGAGGAGGGGGCTTCCAGGGGCGTCCATCTTGATCCCTTACTTGGGAGGTTATCGCCGCGGCGTGGAAGACGCTGGCAGGGTTGCTCGCCGAGCCAACTGCGCATCCACGGAGGTCACCCATGTCCCGAACCGCCACGTCAACGACCACGCGCGACCTCGTGGAGGAGTTGCTGCGCCGGATCGGCGAAGGCGACCCTGAGCGGATCGCCGCCATCTACGCCGAGCACTGCGACTGGAAGCTGGACTGGCCCGAAACGGAGCACGGCCGCGCCGCCACGCCCTGGATCCGGCACCGGTCCGGGCGTGCAGACGCCGCCGCGCACTACCGGCAGATCGCCGAGCACCACGTGCCCGAGGAGGTGGACACGCAGGTGGAGCGCATCCTGGTGGACGGTGATGACGCGGTGGTGCTGGGCGAGATCCGGCAGACCGCCCGGGCCACCGGGCGCGCCTATCGTGCCCGGTTCGCCCTGCACCTCACGGTCGAGAACGGCCTGGTCGTCCGGCACCACGTCTACGAGGACAGCCTCGCCGTCGCCCAGGCCTTCATGCCCTGACTAGAATCAACCCGGTTCCGTCGACGGCGGGGTTCGGCCAGACTGGCCCGGTGGATGATCTCGCCCGGCCGCCCCGACTGGCGCTGCCCACGGCAGTGGTGCGCGAGTCGTTCCTGGCCGGGGAGAGGGCCGACCATCTGGCGAGCGGCGACCCGGCGGACTGGCTGGACGAGGCCCACCGGGACTTCGAGGCGTTCGTGGCGAGCCGGCGCGGCGTGCAGGAGCGTTGGGGCGTCCCGTGCACGACGTTCTGGTTTGTCTCGGGCGAGCACTACATCGGCACTCTGATCCTGCGGCATCGCCTGACGCCGGAGCTCGCCGAAGTCGGCGGGCATATCGGATATCACGTCGTGTTGCCGTGGCGTAGGCAGGGCCACGCCACGCGGATGCTCGCAGCGGGATTGGCGAAATCCCGCCGGCTCGGTCTGGACCGGGTCCTGCTGACATGCGCCGCCGACAACGAGCCTTCCCGGCGGGTCATCCTCGCCAACGGCGGCGTGCACGGCGGGCGCGCCCGCGGCGAGGATCGCTACTGGATCCAGCTCACCGCCGAGCATGCGGCGTGCCCCGCGTGAACGGCTCCAAAGTGCGCCGATCGCCCCACTCTCTCCAGGTCCGTCCGTTGGTCGATAATGAACATTATGTTAAGTAGACCGGAGATGGACGGCCGCGGCGCGGGTCGCAACGTCAAGCAGAACCCCCGACGCCGCCTCCTCCAAAGCGCCCCCGCAGCGGCCCGTCCCCGTACCGCGCCGCCAGACCCGCCAGATACGCCGGAGTGTCCACGCACTCGCAAGCTGTGGTTGCTCACGACGAGGGTCCGACGCCTCGGTGTCACCACTACGGCCACCAAGACGACTGGTCTCCGCGCACTCGTCCGCGAGATTCCAGGCCCCGTCGCTGCCACCTTGCTCGGCTACAGCCAGCAAGTGACCCACAAGCATGTCGCCGACACGATCAGGGCGCGCGCCAGCACAGCTAGAGACCAAGAATGAGGAAAACGGGCGCTTTGGTCACTTGGGGGCGATGATGGCGATGGAGCTGACGGTGCCATCGCCCCAGACAGTGGTGCTCAGCAGCATGCGTCCGTCCAGCGAGACCGCAGTGAACTCAGGCACGAATCTCTCGGTGAACACCCCTGCGAACGAACTCCGCAGGAGTTCCACTCCGCTCCCCGCGATGTCCACTCCCCCTTGAGCTGAACCCGAACCCATGCCGGCGCAGGCTGGAGTTCGTCGCCGGTCGAGCAGTCGATCGCGAGCAGGAACTCGCGCCGCTCATTGAACAGACCGTGCTGCTGGGCAAGCCTCAGCCAGGCCGCATTGAGCTTGGTCGCCAGTTCGGGGTCGTCTACGCCGACCACTTCGTCAGGTTCCGCATCGATACGGCCGTCCTCGGTTCGCGAGCTGGCCGCCGACCTGCCCGGACGGGTGGGAAGCGGGACATCGCCCGCCTCGCGGCCGAGAAATCGCAGCCCGGCCGGTGCCAGAGCGGCGGCGATGTCGGCGTCGGAGTGAGGCACGACGCTCACGATAGCGAACAAGCGTTCACGAGACGCGGGAGACCCATCTCCCCCACCGGAATACGGCGCAGATCCATCAGTCTGGTGAACACCTTTGCGAAGGGGTGCGGCTCTGGTCGGCCGGCAGGTGCGTCTGCCGGGCGGATGACCACGTCACCGACCTTGGCATGGAACCGGAGCAGTTGATCATGCTTGAAGCTGACCTGCGCGACGAAAGGGCAAGCTTTCTCCGCTGCCAGAACTAACGGTCCCTGGCACGGATACTTCAGTGGAACTCGCGATGGAACGTTCGTGATCGCTCTCGATCTGCAGGGGAACCCCTGGCTCGACATCGCTGACCTTCCAGTCGCGGTTCCACCAGGGCGGGTCCCGCAACAATCCGTTGAAGAAGGGGGCAGGACGGTGAGATCCACTGGGGCCGGAGGGTTTTTCTGCCCGTGGTAAAGGATGCCGGGCCAGTATCTCAGTGCGGCGATCACGTCTGGCGTAAGAGTGCGATTGCAGTCTCCATGACCTCAGCCTCCCACCAGCCCATACGGTGTGCGAGCGATCGAAGGGTTACGCCTACGGCATATCTGAGGGGCGGCCGGGTCTCGAGCGCTGAGAATGTTGCGAGGTCGAATATCAGAGGTCTCCAGTAGAGGCGATGTTGATGGTGCCGGAGCGGTTCGTTCGTGCGTTGGACGTCTTCGAGGCGGTGGTCGCCGCGGTGCCGGCGGACGGGTGGCTGTCCCCCTCGCCGTGTGAGGGCTGGGCGGCGGTCGACGTTGCCGGGCATGTGACGGCCGGGCTGCTGGTGGTCGAGATGCGGGCCGCCGGGCGTCCGCTGCCCGAGGACGATCCGGACTGGCGCGAGGTCGCCGGTGCTGATCCGTTGGCGTCCTGGCGACGAGTGCGTGCGCGGATGATGGCCGAGCTGACGCCCGAGGCGCTGGCGCGTCCGGTGCAGTTGGCCCTCGGGCTGGAGATGACGTTGTGCGAGTGGCTGGAGGGTTATCCGCTGGAGTTGCTCGTCCACGCGTGGGATCTCGCCCAGGCCACTGGCCAGTCGGTCGTGTTCGACGCCGATCTGGTGGGGCCCGCGCTGGCGACCGCACGGCAGATGGCGCCTGCTGGTCGGGGGGCGGGCATGTTGGGCCCCGAAGTCGCCGTCCCCGAGGACGCCGACGATCAGGCGCGCCTGCTGGCCCTCTTCGGCCGCTCCCCCGCAGGTGCGTGAAACAAGCAGCCGGAGGTTACGGAGAGTGACCATCGACTGGTTTGGGTTGAGCCTCTCCCCCGCTTCACCGACTTCCTCGGCGGGAAGCGATGCCAGGGTCGGTGCTCGTCCAGACGCCCGGCGGTCTCCCCCACGTCACGTGCGGCCGGGGTGCCGCCCTGGCGTGTGTGTCGGACGAGGACGAGCGGCCGAGGCACCCGGACAGCACAGCGCGGTGAGCACCGTCCCCAGCAGGTCGCGTCCGCGATAGCTGGTCACGAAGAGCGGGCCAGCCTGGTCGGGCGCTGCCAAGCCCCATACCTGTCCCGGCGTCCGTACCGTCCGCGACCCCACCGTCGTCGACACCGAACTCCGCACCGCCGGAGCCGAGGTTGCCGCCCTGACCGAAGGAGGCCGATCGTGATCCGCTCCGGTTTGTCCTGGATATCCTCACTTTCGTGATCGACCAGGAGCGCGGCGATGGCCGGCCGACCACTGCCAAGCTTCGAAGCGTGCTGGCGCGTGCTTCACGGGTGGTGATCGCTGAGGGCGCGCCCGACGAGGCCGACTCCGGTGACGTGTCGCGGATCACGGTGTCCGGTACGGAGATCGCCGACCTGGGGCGGCTCTTGGCCATCGTGGACGGCGGCACCGGGGACCTGTGCCTGTGCCGCGGGTGGCCGACGATCCTGGTCTACTCCGGCGACGAACTCATCGCTCGTTGGACGCTCCATCACCAGAGCGGGCTTCGCGGGGTGGGGAACTGCGACGCCGATCTTGTGGACGGTCCTGCCCTCAGCGACTGGCTGGCCGAGCGCGGGCTGACCAGATCACGGGAAGTGCAGGCCGAGCTCGCCCTCCAGAAAGTGGAGTCGGACCAGCGTCGAATTCGCTGGATCCAGGCCGCACCAGCCGGGCTCGGTAAGGCGGCCGAAGCGGTAGCAAACCCTCCAGGTCGCGATCATGCGTCGTGGTCGCGCCGCCAGGACGTCGTCAGAAACCGGCTCGCCGCACAGGTGCGCAGCCGTCTTCCCGAGACGACCGAACGCATCCGCGCGCTTCTGGCCTGGCTCGGAGTGGCCGCTCGGGAACCCGGCGGCGGCCTCGTCTGGTACGACCTGGCCGTCGAGCGGCTGCTCCTCGCCGAGTCGGCCGACGCTGTTCTCGCCGCGCTCGTTGGTTCGCCTCCAAGCCCCGCTCACCTCGACGGTGCCGCCCAGCTGTTCTGCAGCCTCGAATGGACCAAGCTTCACGGCAACCAACTGCCCGAGCCACTGAAATCGATGCTGCACGAACACATCGAGAGTGACGGCACAGATCCCATGCGACGCCGCCTCAGCTGGGGCACCTACGGTGCCCGGCGGACCGACTAACCGATACCGATGGCTGAGGCGGGACGATGAGTAGCGATGCCGCCGGTCAGATGCCAGGAGTTCCACCTAGGCCCCAGCTTCCCGGCCCAGCCGTACGCGCCTCCGGACCGGCCCAGGCTACTGAAACTCGCTGGTAGCAGCTGCTGCTCGTCTGGCAGTGACATCACGAGCTTCCCCTGGCTCCTCCTGGCACCCTCGATCGGCCCTTTCCCTGACGGACGGTTTCGCGTCCGTCGGCCACTCAGCCCGAAATCATCGCAATCACCCTCACCGCGGACGCCGCAGTGGCACTCGCCGTTGACGACCTCCCGCCGGGCTCGGTCCAGCCATCGACCACTGAGTCGAACCAACCACCGATCACAGTCACTGAGCTGGGACAACGTCAACGCGTGTCCTTCAAGACGGCTTCGTTACTGGGACCCCGCATGGCAACGTGCAGGGCGGCGCCGTCTGGCGCCTGTGGCTCCCCCAAATTTTGTGGTGCGCGGGTGGGCCTGCGCCGGTTAGGGTGCGGGCATGCGCCGACGACATTGATCTTCACCTGAGGCAGGGCTTGCGCGGAGGCTGTACGGCTACGCGTTTCTTGAGGACTTCGTCCTTCTGTACCCGGTGTACGCGGTGCTGTTCGCCGAGACCGGGCTCTCCCCCGCCGCCGTTTCGTCGCTGTTCGTGATCTGGTCGGTCACGGCGTTCGCGCTGGAGTTGCCGTCCGGTTTGTGGGCGGATGTGTTCTCGCGGCGGTTGCTGCTGGTGGCCGCTCCCCTGCTGCCGGGCGCGGGCTTCGTGCTGTGGGCTTTCTTCCCTTCGTATCCGGCGTTCGCGGCGGGTTTCGTGCTGTGGGGTGCGGGGTCGGCACTGCGTTCGGGGACGATGCAGGCGCTGGTGTACGAGGAGCTGCAGCGGGTCGGGGCTCCGGGCGCGTATGCGCGGTTGGTCGGGCGGTCTGAGGCGGTGTCGCTGCTGGCGGTGGTGGCGGCGTCGGCGGTGGCGTCGCCGGTGCTGGCGGTGTGGGGGTACCGGGGGCTGGGTGCGGCGAGTGTGGCGGCTTGCGTGGGGTGTGCGGTGGTGGGGTGGTTCCTGCCGGAGTCCCGGGGTGGCGGTGAGGGTGCGGAGGAGCCGTCGTTCGGGTCGGTGGTGCGTCAGGGGTGGGCGCAGGTGCGGGGTGAGCCGGCGGTGCGGCGGGCGCTGGTCCTGGTGGTGGTGCTGGAGGGTGTGACGGCGCTGGATGAGTATGTGCCGCTGCTGGTCCGGTCGACGGGTGTGGCGGCGTCGGCGGTGCCGTTGCTGGTGATGGTGGTGACGGTCGGTGACGCGGTGGGGGGTTGGGCGGCGGGGCGGGGTGTGCGGTGGCTGGCGCCGGTGCTGGGGGTGGGGGCGGCGTGCCTGGCGGTGGGGTCGTTGGGTGGTCGGCCGGGTGGGCTGGTGCTGGTGGCGGTGGCGTTCGGGGTGTTCCGGTGGGCGATGGCGGGGGCGGACGCGCGGTTGCAGGAGCGGGTGGGTGACGGGGCGCGGGCGACGGTGACGTCGGTGGCGGGGTTCGGGGCGGAGGCGGTGGCCGTTCTGATGTACGCGGGGTATGCGCTGGGGTCGCGGTGGGCTGGTGCGGGGGTGCTGATGGGGGTGGCGGCGGTGCCGTATGTGGTGGTGGCGGTCGTGCTGGGGTTGGGGGCGCGGCGGCGCGGCGTACATCCGGAGTCGTAGGCGGCGGGTGGCCGGTACGCGAAAGGCGCAGGGCGGTTGAACGCTCTCGCCGGATTCGTGGGTGGTGGGCGCGGGCCGAGGATCGTGGGGTCGTTGCGGATCGATTCTTGGAGCGTGTGCTGATGGGTGGGGACGCGCTGGTTCTGGCGCGGGTGCAGTTCGCGCTGACGGCCGGCACGCATTTTCTGTTCGTGGCGCTGACGCTGGGGTTGGCGACGCTGGTGGCGTTGACGCAGACGCGGGCGACGGTGTCGGGCAGTGCGGTGCATGCGCGGATGGTGCGGTTCTGGGGGCAGTTGTATGTCATCAACTATGCGGTGGGGATCGTCACCGGGTTGGTGATGGAGTTCCAGTTCGGGTTGAACTGGTCGGGGTTGTCGCGGGTGACCGGGAACGTGTTCGGGGTGCCGCTGGCCCTGGAGACGATCGTGGCGTTCTTCGTGGAGTCGACGTTCCTGGGGCTGTGGATCTTCGGGTGGGATCGGCTGAACCGGTGGGTGCATCTGGCGCTGATCTGGGTCGTGACGTTGACGGCGTATCTGTCGGCGTACTTCGTGCTGGTCGCGAACGGGTGGCTGCAGCGTCCGGTGGGGTTCGTGATGAAGGACGGTGTGGCGCGGCTGGACGATGTGGGGGCGCTGCTGACGAATCCGACGGCGCTGCTGGCGTTCTTCCATGTGCTGTTCGGGGGGTTGCTGACGGCGGGGTTCTTCATGGCGGGGGTGAGTGGTTTTCACCTGCTGCGGCGGACGGCGGAGGTGGAGTTCTTCCGGCGGTCGATGCGGATCGGGTTGCTGACGGTGATGGTGTCGGTGATGCCGGTGGTGATCTTCGGTGGGACGCAGTTCCAGTACACGCAGCCGACGAAGACGGGCGGGCGCAAGGCGGCGGCCGCGGTGGCGGATTTCACGGCGCGGTTCGGGCCGGACGACTATCGGGCGCCGGTGCTGGCGGGGGTCGGTGAGGGGCTGATGGTGACGATGTGGTTGCTGATGCTTCTGATCGCGTTGGTGGCGCTGGTGAAGTTTCCGTTCGGCGGGTGGCTGGTGCGGGGGCGGGTGTTCCACGTGCTGATGATCGTGGCGGTGCCGCTGCCGTATGTGGCGATGGTGTCGGGGTGGGTGTTCCGCGAGGTGGGGCGGCAGCCGTGGATGGTGTACGGGGTGCTGAAGACGCGGGACGCGCTGTCGCCGGGTGTGGGGTCGGGGACGATCACGGTGTCGTTCGTGGCGTTCTCGGTGCTGTTCGCGGTGCTGTTCGGGGTGAACGCGTGGCTGCTGGCGCGGTTCGCGCGGCGGGGTCCGGAGGGGGCGGGGCTGGGTGCCCCTCCCCCGGCGGAGCCGGCCGCGCCGGTGATGAGCCCGACGTTCTGACAGGAGCCTGGTGATGGATTCTCTTGCGGTGGTGTTGCTGGCTGTGTTCTCGGCCGGGTATCTGGTGCTGGCCGGCGCCGATGTCGGGGTGGGGATGCTGCTGCCGTGGCTGGGGCGGGACCAGCGGGAGCGGCGGCTGGTGATCGCGTCGTTCGCGCCGTTCTTCCTGGGCAACGAGGTGTGGCTGGTGGCGGCGGCGGGTCTGGTGGCGGGCGCGTTCCCGGGGCTGGAGCACGGGTTGCTGGAGGAGTTGTATCCGCTGTTCGCGGTGCTGCTGTTCGGGTGGGTCGTGCGGGACATGGGGTTGTGGCTGCGGGGCCGGGTGGACGCGGCGGCGTGGCGTGGCGGGTGTGACGCGGCGATCGTTGCGGGGAGCTGGGCGCTGGCGCTGGCGTGGGGTTCGGTGCTGGGTTCGGTGCTGGCCGGTGGCGGAATGGGTGTGGGGAGCGTCGCGGGGTTGCCGTTGGCGGTGCTGTTCGCCTGGCATGGCGCGGGGTTCGCGCGGTGGCGGCTGCCGGTGGGGCTGGCGGAGCGTGCGGGGCGGGTTCCGGCTCGGTACGGGTTGTCGGCGCTGGTGATGGCGGGGGCGCCGGTGGTGGCCGGGGTGCAGGTGGAGTGGTCGCAGGTGGTGGCCGAGGGTGCGGGGCTGACGGTGACGGCGGTGGTGACGGTGGTGGTGCTGCCGCTGCTGCTGGCGTCGCAGGCGCTGGTGTGGTGGACGTTCCGGGGGCGTGTGGAGTCGCCCTCGTACCTGTAGGCGGGCGGGGTGAAGGGGGTCGAGCGGCGTCTGCTGCGGTTGGTTCCTGGCCGGGTGATGGTGCTGCTGGGGGTGCTGGCGGCGGGGCAGGGTGTGCTGCTGGTGGTGCAGGCGGAGTTGCTGGTGCGCGCGGTGGCGGGTCTGGATGCGGGCCCGTTGCCGTGGGTGGCGGTGGCGGTGGCGGGGCGCGCGTTGCTGGCGTGGGCGGTGGCGCTGGTGGCGGGCCGGGCGGCGGCGCGGGTGAAGCGGGGGCTGCGGGGTGAGTTGCTGGAGCGGGCGGCGGGTGATGCGGGCGGGCGGGTGACGCTGCTGACCCGGGGGTTGGACGCGGTCGATCCGTTCTTCACCGGTTATGTGCCGCAGGTGGTGGCGGCGTGTGCGGTGCCGGTGGTGGTGCTGGTGCGGCTGGTGGCGGCGGATTGGGCGTCGGCGCTGGTGGTGGCGGTGACGGTCCCGCTGGTGCCGGTGTTCGGTGCTCTGGTGGGGATGCGGACGGCGGCGTTGACGGGGCGGCAGTGGGGGCTGCTGCACCGGTTGGGCGGGCATTTCCGGGACGTGGTGGCGGGGCTGGGGACGTTGCGGGCGTTCGGGCGGACCGGTCATCAGTCAGTGGTGGTGCGGGAGCTGGCGGGTGAGCATCGGCGGGCGAGTGTGCGGGCGCTGCGGGTGGCGTTCCTGTCGTCGCTGGTGCTGGAGCTGGTGTGCGCGTTGTCGGTGGCTTTGGTGGCGGTTCCGGTGGGGTTGCGGTTGCTGGGCGGGGAGATGGTACTGGCGACGGGTCTCCTGGTGCTGGTGTTGACGCCGGAGGTGTATCTGCCGTTGCGGGCGCTGGGGCAGCGTTTCCACGCGAGTGCGGAGGGCGTGGCGGCGGCGCGGGAGGTGTTCGCGGTGCTCGACGCGCCGACGGTTTCCGGGTGCGGGGGCCGGGTCGTGGTGGGCGAGCGGGCTCCGGAGATCGTGCTGGAGGAGGTGACGGTGCGGTATCCGGGTGCGGCGGAGGCGGCGCTGGACCGGGTGTCGCTTCGGGTGGCGCCGGGTGAGCGGGTGGCGGTGACGGGGCCGTCGGGGGCGGGCAAGTCGACGCTGCTGCTGGTGCTGGCGGGGCTGGTGTCCCCCGATTCGGGGCGGGTGCTGGTCGACGGGGTGGATCTCGCGGAGCTGGAGGCGGGGGCGTGGCGGGCGCGGGTGGGGTGGGTGCCGCAGCGGCCGCATCTGTTCGCGGCGTCGGTGGCCGACAACATCCGGCTGGGTGATCCAGGCGCCGGGGCGGAGCGGGTGCGGGAGGCGGCGCGGGCGGCCGCGGCGGATTTCGTCGAGGATCTCCCGGAGGGGTTGGAGACGGTGCTGGGTGAGGGCGGTGCGGGGTTGTCGGCGGGGCAGCGGCAGCGGCTGGCGATCGCGCGGGCGTTCCTGTCGGGGGGTCCGGTGATGCTGCTGGACGAGCCGACGGCGCGGCTGGATCTGCACAGTGAGCGGGTGCTGGTGGATGCGGCGGTGCGGTTGCTGGCGGGGCGGACGGCGGTGCTGGTGGCGCATCGTCCGGCGTTGCTGCGGGCTGCGGACCGGGTGGTGCGGTTGGAGAGCGGCCGGGTGTGCGCGGCGGCCGGTGGGCGTGTCGGCGGGGTGGCGGCGTGAGGGGCGCGTCGGGGGTGTGGGGTGCGGTGCGTCCGTATGCGGTGCGGTTGGTGGCGGCGGGCGTGGCGGGTGCGGCGGCGGAGCTGTGCGGGCTGGGGTTGATCGCGGCGGCGGCGTGGCTGATCGCGCGGGCGTCGCAGCGTCCGGAGCTGGCGGCGTTGTCGGTGGCGGTCGTGGCGGTGCGGGGGTTCGCGCTGGCGAAGGGGTCGCTGCGGTACGTGGAGCGGCTGGCCGGGCATGACGCGGCGTTGCGGGCGCTGGCGGAGTTGCGGGGCCGGGTGTTCGACGCGTTGGCGGCGGCGCGTCCGGGGACGCGGCGGGTGCGCGACGGTGACGCGCTGACGCGGATGGTGTCGGATGTGGACGCCGTGCAGGACCTTCTGCTGCGGTGTGTCCTGCCGGTGGCGGCGTCGGTGGTGTGCGGGACCGCGGGGGTGGCGGTGTGCGCGCTGGTGGAGGCGTCGGCGGCGGTGGTGCTGGCGGTGGGTCTGCTGGTGGCGGGGGTGGTGCTGCCGGTGGTGGCGGCGGTGGCCGGCGGGCGTGCGGCGGCGCGGATGGCGGACGGGCGTGAGGTGCTGGCGGTGCGGGCGCTGGACGTGCTGGAGGGTGCGCGGGATCTGGCGATGTTCGGGGCGTCGGGGCGGTTCGCGGAGCGGGCGCGGGAGGCGGTGCGGGGGCTGGAGCGGGCCGAGCGGTCGGCGGCGCGGGTGTCGGCGGTGGTGGCGGCGGCGGGTTTCGTGGTGCAGGGCGTGACGGTCGCCGGGGTGGCGTGGGCGGGGTTGCGTGCGGGTGTGGACGAGGTGGGTGCGGCGGTGGTGGCGTTGACGGCGCTGGTTGCGGTGGAGTCGGTGTTGCCGCTGGCGGGTGCGGCGCAGCGGTTGCGGGAGGTGGCGCCTGCGGTGGGTCGGGTCGGGGCGGTGCTGGCCGCTCCCCCGGCGTCGTGCCCGGAGCGTCCGGTGGTGGTGCCGCGGGGTCCGCTCGCGGTGGAGCTGCTGGGTGTGCGGGTCGCCTACGGGGAGGGGGTGGCCTTGGACGGGGTGGATCTGCGGGTGGAACGGGGCCGGCGGGTCGCGGTGGTCGGGGCGAGCGGCGCGGGCAAGAGCACCCTGCTCGCGGCGGTGTCGGGGGACGTGCCGGTGGCGGCGGGTGCGGTGCTGCTCGGCGGGCGGGACGTCGGGGTGTATGCGCCCGGGGATGTGCGGGAGGCGGTGCGGGGGCTGGCGCAGGACGCGCACGTGTTCGCCGCGTCGGTGCGGGCGAATCTGCTGCTGGCGCGTCCGGACGCGGATGAGGAGCGGTTGTGGGCGGCGGCGGAGCGGGCGCGGTTCGCCGAGGTGGTGCGGGCGCTGCCGGACGGGTGGGACACCGTGGTGGGGGCGGGCGGGCGCGGCCTGTCGGGCGGGCAGCGGCAGCGGCTGCTGCTGGCGCGGGCGCTGCTGGCCGATCCGCCGGTGCTGGTGCTGGACGAGCCGACCGAGGGACTGGATCCCGCGGCGGCGGACGCGGTGACGCGCGAGCTGCTGGAGGCGCCGGGGGGCGGGACGCTGCTGCTGGTGACGCATCGGTTGGCGGCGCTGGGCGCGGCCGACGAGGTGGTGGTGCTGGATCGGGGTCGGGTGGTGCAGCGGGGGCGGCACGAGGAGTTGCTGGCGGTGCCGGGCGCTTACCGCGATCTGTGGGAGGCGGAGCTTCTGGCGGCTCGGGCGGCGGCGTGATGTTCGGCGTGATGTTCGGTGTGGTGGAGGGCCCGGGCGAGGGCGGCGATGGCGTCGGTGATGGCTGAGGCGGGGACGGCGGCGTAGCCGAGGACGAGCCCGGGCGGGTGGGGGCGTTGTGCGTGCCATGACAGCGGGTGGGTTTTGACGCCGTGTTCCAGTGCGGCCGCGGCGAGGGCGGTGTCGTGGAGGGTGCCTGGGCGGCCGGGGAAGGTGATGGTCAGGTGCAGTCCGGCGGCGGCGCCGTGGACGGCGGCGGTGGGCAGGTGCGCGGCGATGGCCTCGATCATCGTGTCGCGGCGTCGGCGGTGGCGGCGGCGCAGGAGCCGCAGGATGCGTTCCATCTCGCCTGAGTTCATGAGTTCGGCGAGGACGAGTTGCGGGAGGGCGGCGTTGCCGAGGTCGGCGAAGCGTTTCTCGGCGATGACGGCGTCCAGGTGCTGGGGCGGGGGCAGGATCCAGCCGGTCCGCAGTGCCGGGGCGAGGAGTTTGGAGACGCTGCCGAGGTAGAAGGCGCGGTCGGGGAGCATGGAGCGCAGGGCGGGGACGGGGGGCCGGTCGTAGCGGTGTTCGGCGTCGTAGTCGTCTTCGATGACCAGGCCGCCCGCGGCGGCCCAGCGTGTGAGGTCGCGGCGGCGGTCGCCGCCGAGCACGGCGCCGGTGGGGAACTGGTGGGCGGGGGTGAGCAGGACGGCGGGGGCTCCGGTGGCGTGGAGGCGGTCGACGCGGATGCCGGCGGTGTCGACGGGGACGGGCGGAGTGGTCATCCCCCAGTGCGCCAGGTGCTGGCGGACGCCGAGGGAGCCGGGGTCCTCCACGGCGATCCGGTCGATGCCCTCGCGGGCCAGGACGCGGGCGACGAGGCCGAGGGCCTGGGCGGTGCCGGCGACGACGACGATGCCGGCGGGGTCGGCGCTGATGCCGCGGTAGCGGGCGAGCCAAGCGGCGACGGCGGTGCGCAGGGCGGGGGTGCC
>NZ_JBFARL010000127.1:0-24254 GCF_040674655.1 Actinomadura sp. NPDC049753
ACGACCATCCGCCCGCCGGGGACACGGCGCGGGCCTGCCGGCCCCCAACCGGCGCGGGGCCCACCGGACGGCACCGGTCGGCCCGTCGCCGTCTGAAGCGGCCGTCGTCACGATCCCCAGTCGGGTCGCAGCGGCATGCGGCTCGTGCCGTCGTCCTCCAGCTTCACGCCGAGCGTCTGGTGCAGCTGGATCCAGTTCTGGTTGAAGCCGAGCACGCAGCCCGCCATGTAGACGCGCCACACGCGGGCGGTTCCCTCACCGACCTCGGCGACGGCCTCGTCCCAGTGCGCGTCGAGGTTCTCGCACCAGCCGGTGAGCGTGCGCGCGTAGTGCTCGCGCAGGTTCTCCTGGTGCCGGATCTCGAACCCCGCGTCGTTCATCTGGCTCTGGACGTAGCCCGGGCCCTCCAGCTCGCCGTCCGGGAACACGTACCGGTTGATGAACCCGTTCTCCTTGCGGGACGGAGACGTGTTGTCCGGACGCGTGATGGTGTGGTTCAGCATCCGCCCGCCCTTCTTCAGCTTCCCGTGGAGGAAGGAGAAGTAGGCCGGAAGGTTCTTCTTCCCGATGTGCTCGGTCAGGCCGATGGAGCTGACCGCGTCGAAGCCGGTCTCGGCCACGTCGCGGTAGTCCATGTGCCGGACCTCCGCGAGGTCGGACAGGCCCCGGTCGGCGATCGCCTTCTGCGCCCACTCGGCCTGCTGCTTGGACAGCGTGACGCCGAGCGCCTTGACCCCGTACTCCTTCGCGGCGTGCATCACCATGCCGCCCCAGCCGCAGCCGACGTCCAGCAGCCGCATCCCCGGCTTCAGCCCGAGCTTCTTGGCCACCAGGTCGTGCTTGTTGAACTGCGCCTCTTCCAGCGTGGCGCCCTCATGCGGGTAGCACGCGCAGGTGTAGGCCATCGACGGGCCGAGCACCCACTCGTAGAAAGTGTTGGACACGTCGTAGTGGTGGGAGATGGCCCGCGCGTCCCGCTTCTTGGAGTGCCGGAGCCACGACGGGATGCGGCTGAACGGCGCCTCCTGCGGCGGCGGGTCCAGCCGGCGCGACGCCGCCGCGCGCAGCAGCGGATCGCCCAGGACCCCGCCGGCGATCCTCGCCTTGTCGCGCGGCGTCACGTCGCTGAGCACCTGCTGCATCGTGGTCAGCGCCGTGATCATGTCGCCGTCGACGTCGATCATGCCGGTGACGTAGGCGCGGGCGAGCCCGAGCGCGCCAGGCGAGTGCAGCAGGTACGAGACCGCGTACGGTGAGCGCACGTCGAAACGGATGTCGGCGCCGGGCACCCCCGCCCGAGATCCGTCGTAGGCCGTGAACTCCACTGGCGCCTCAGCCCCGGCGAGCTGCTCGAAGACCCTGGCCAGCGTCATTGTGGTTCCTCCTGTCTCTCCGCCCCGGCCCGGGCGGCGGCGGTCGGGCCGCCTCCCGCGCGGGGCTCCCCCGAACTGCGGGCGCCTGGTCAGCGTCCGCGCACGCACTTGTCGTAGAGGTCCAGCAGCCGCCCGCGCGGATCATAGACCCCCTTGAGCCGCCGGTAGGTCTCCCCGTCGTAGTACCGCCAGAACTCGTCCCGGCCGTAGAAGGCCGTCGAGTACAGGGACTTGTGGCCGTCGAGGGCGGCGACCTTACGCTCGATGAGCCGGTTGTGGTACTCGGGGATCTGCCCCGGCGGGATCCGCACCGTCCCCCAGAAACCGGCGTTCACGTAGGGGCGGCCCACGTCGAGCGGGTACAGCGGCCACCGCTCCTTCGCACGCAGCGGGCACAGCCAGATCGGGCTCATGCCCACCTTGTCGTGGAAGAACTCCAGGAACTCCGGAAGCCGCTCGACCGGCACCTCGATGTCCTGGATGACGTCCTCGCGCGGCCGCAGCCCCCGCCACCGCTCCGCGCGCGCGACGATGTGGTACCGGCGGTCGTAGGCGACCAGCTTGCGGTACACGTCGGAGCGCTTGAACTTGTCGGGCCACAGCCGCCGGACGGTCGGGTTCTGCACGCCGAACGCGCCCGAGCACCAGAACCAGTCGGTGTCCCAGCGCCAGATGTAGTCGCGGATCGTGAGGAAGTCGACCGACCGCTGCTGGATCGACCTGTAGTAGATCTTCTGGCCGGTGTAGTCGGAGGTGTAGGGCGCGGAGTCGGCGAAGAAGCCGAGCGTGATGTACTGCTCGTCCGCGCCGAAGACCGTCCCGTCCATGAAGTCGACGGTCTCGTCCTCGAACGTCCCGGACTCGGTGATCTCCCCCAGGACGCGGGCGAGCTCCGCCGCGTCGGTGAACCGCAGGTGCCGCAGCCGGACGTAGGGCCGGACGGGCCGCAGCTCGATCTTCAACCGGAGGCTGTAGCCGAGCGTCCCGTAGGAGTTCGGGAAACCGTAGAACAGGTCCTTGTGCTCGTTGTCGCGCGTCGCCGTGACGACCTGCCCGTCGCCGGTGAGGACCTCCAGCTCCAGGACGCCCTCGTGCGGCAGCCCGTCGCGGAACGACGTCGACTCGATGCCGAGCCCGGTCACCGCCCCGCCCAGCGTGATCGTCTTCAGCTGGGGGACGACCGTCGGCATCAGACCGTGCGGCAGCGTCGCGTCGACCAGGTCCTCGTAGGTGGTCATGCCCTGGACCTGCGCGGTCCGCTCGTCCGGGTCGACGCTCAGCACCTTGTCGAAGCCGGAGACGTCCAGGCCGGGCGCCGCCGAGGGGTCGCGCCACCGGAACAGGTTCGAGGTCCGCTTGGCCAGCCGCACCGGCGTGCCGTCCGGAATGGCCTGGTAGGACCTCCTGAGCGCCTCCACCGCCCGCTGGTGATCGCCCTTGATCGCAAGCTCCGTCATCTACCCCTCCCTCGCATAGTTAATCGATCATCCCATGCATGGTCCACATAACTCGGACGTTAAAGGAGTCACAGGCAGAGAGGGGAATAAACCCACGGGCGTGCGCATAGGCGTCGTTCCATCTCCTGGAGGCGGCCGGTCGCGCTCGACGCGACCACGTCAACCTTCCCCGGAGGGGTACTCCGACAAACCCGAGCCGCGTTCAACGCCAGGCTCGCGCGCCCCGCGTCACTTCACCAGGCGCAGGATCCACGGGTAGCGGAACGACTGGCCGGTCAGCGCGAAGACGGCCGCGATCGCCGACAGCACCCACGCCACCGCGTACACGACCCCGCCGACGCCGAAGGTGACGATCGTGAGCAGCAGCAGCGTCACCTGGAAGTTCACGGCCTCCGCCGCCTGCCGCCGGACGTAGGGCGACCGCTTGCCGCTCAGCAGCATCAGCACGAGCGGGCCGACGAACAGCGTGGGGACGGCGACCGCGTGCGCGGCGGCGGCCAGCATCCGGTCCTCGCCCGTGGCGGCCTCGCCCTCGGCCGCCACGGGCCGCGCTGGGACGGGCACCAGGTCGAGGAGGACGGAGCCGAGGTCGTTGCGCGTCTTGGCCGTCATCGCCAGCTGAACGCGCAGGTCGAACTCGTCCTCGTCGAGCCGCCCGTCGGCGTAGGCGTCCTGTAGCCGCTGGATGACCGGTTCCCGCTCGGCGTCCGAGACCCGCAGATCCCCCACCGCGTAGCTGCTGTTCATACGCCCATGCTCCGCGCGGCCCCGCCGCGGGGCCATCAGGGAAGACCCTGAGGATCCCCTGAATTCCGCTGGACGTACTCCTTCCCGGGTGTCAGGCGCCCGCCGAACAGCTCGGGCACCGTGACGAACACGTACCCCTCGGCCGCCAGCCGGTCGATGATCGTCGGGACGGCCTTCACGCTCGTCGGATGGATGTCGTGCATCAGCACGATGTAGCCGGGCCGCGCCGCCTTCAGCACCCGCTTCTCGACGTAGGCGGTGTCGCGGTGCTCCCAGTCGAGGGGGTCGACCGTCCACAGCACCTGCGCCATCCCCAGCTCTCGCGTGATCTTCGTCAGCCGCCCGGAGGTCGACCCGTAGGGCGGCCTGAGCAGGGTGGGCGTGACCCCGGACGCCCGCCGGATCGCGTCCTGCGTCCGGGTCAGCTCGTCCATGATCTTCCTGTGGGACGCCCGCCCGAGGTCGGCGTGCGTGTAGCTGTGGTCGGCGATCTCGTGGCCCGCCTCCAGCTCGCGCCGCACGAGCTCCGGATGCTTCGCCGCGTTCTCCCCCACGATGAAGAACGTCGCCCGGACCTTGCGGGCGGCGAGGATGTCCAGCAGCTCCGCGGTGCTCTCGGCGGGCCCGTCGTCGAACGTCAGCGCCAGGCACTTGGCCCGGGCGCAGTCGGGCGGCGGCGGCTTCGGTGGCGCGGCCGGTCGCGGCGGGGGCTTCGCCCTGGCGGGCTCGGCGCGCGCGATGGGCCCCACCTGGCCCTGGGCCGGGGTGAGGGTGCTCAGGAGCCCGAACACCGCGACCGCGAGCACGGCTCCGGCCACCCGCCGAACATGGTTCGGCCCGTCCATCGACACCCCCGTGTGATGATCCCCCGAAGGCGCCAGTCTAGGGCGCGGCCCCCCGGCCCGCCGGGGTCGTCGCCGCTGTGTCGGGAACCGGCGCGCCGCCGGTCTCGTTATCGACGTACACCGCAAGCCCGCTCCGGAGCTCCTCCGGACGGGACCGAACGACGGGGTGAGGGATGAGGTTCCGGGATCGGTTCGGGATCCGCAGGCACCGCGGGTCCACGGTGACCAAGCTCGACAGGGAGGCGACGGACTCCGACATCGAGGCGCTGATCGCCTTCGCCCGCGCCCGCCGCGGCGTCGAGTTCTTCGTCGAGCCCGAGACGTACGCCACCGACACCACGGCCGTCGCCGTAGCCCACGACGGTGAGTGGACCCGCCGCCGCGTCGGCTCCCCCAAGGTCATCGGCAAGGTGGCCCGCGACCTCGGCCTGCCCGTCTACGACGTCCAGATCGTCGGCTACCCGCCCCGCATGCGCGCCTGGAACGACCGCAACCGCGACCGCCGCATCGACCCCGGCACCCCCGGCCAGGCCGTCTCCTCCTGACCCCGCCCCGAACGCCGCGCACTCAGCTGCGGTCGGGCCAGCGAGGCCCATCGCGGGCTAGTGGCCACGGCAAGGGCCGGGTCGGAATCCTTTCCGGCGGTGGTGAAGTCCTGCGTCGCTGCACGGGGCAAGGCAGTCGGAGACACCGCGGTCCGGCGCGCAGGCGTCGCCCCACATCGGCGCGGCTGGCGCGGCGGCGGGAAGGCGGGCCTTCCCTGACCTTTCCGGGAAGGGGACGCGAAGAGCTGCCCGCGTGCATGTCAGCAGGCTTTCTGCTGGTTGGGGGAATCGGGTGTGCGCATGCGGAGTCTTGCGGGTGCTATGCCTGCGTTGACCACTTCGCGGAGGATGACGGCCATGGAGTAGGCGGGGTCGGCGTCCAGGGCGCGTTGCAGGGCGACGTTGGCCAGGCCGCCGTCGCCGGCGGAGTAGGCGGCGAACGCCAGCAGGGACGCGGGCGCCGGGACGCGGGGGGGTCGACGCGGCGGACGATGTCGCGCCAGAAGGCGATGTCGGCGGCCGGGGCGTCCTCGTCGAGGCGGGTCCAGGTCTCGTCGCGGACGCGCAGGTCGGTGAGGAGGAGGCCGAGCCAGGCGACCTCGTCGTCGGTCGGGCGGGAGCCGGTGCGGGCGCGGGCGGTCAGCGCGAGGACGAAGGCGAGGTCGTCTTCGGCGGACGAGGGCCGGCGGGCCAGGTAGCGCCGCTCGGCGCGTTCGGCGGCGCGGCGCATCGCGGCGCGGGCGGGGCCCTCGGGCGGCCGGACGGAGGCGACCAGCTCGGCGCGGTCGGCCAGCGCCACGTGGCCTCCGAAGGTCGCCTCGGCGGCGACGGCGCTGGCGTAGATGTCGTACGGGGTGCCTTCGGGCGGGCAGCAGACGTCGTCGCAGGTGAGCGACCACCAGCGGCCGTCGGCGACGCGGATGGCCTCGGCGACGGGGACGCCCGCGGCGGCCAGGGCCGCGCGCATGGGCCGGGCGGACTCCGCCACCTCGCCCGGCGGACCGTACCCGAGCAGGAGCGAGCGGGCGAAGCCGTTGCCGGCCAGGACGGCGGCGACGCGGTCGGCGGCGCCCGGCGCCGGTAAGTCGAGCCGGATCGCGCATGTGGCGCCGGATCGTCCCTCGAAGCCGATGACGACGAGGCTGCGCGAGGGGTGGAAGCCGAGCAGGTAGGGCACGGCCGCGATGGCGTCCTGGGCCGAGCGGATCACCAGTGATGTCATGCGCCGAGGGTTTCAGGGGCGGCGGAGGCGCCGCCGCGGCTCTCGGAACTGTGGATAACTCACGGGTGATTCGGGACGCGGTCGGGCGGGACGGGACGCGGGTGTCGGCCGCGGGCGGTAGCGTTGGGCGACGTGCCCGCCCCTGATCTGCTGACCGGCAGCGAGACCCAGATTCCGGACATGGCGACCCTGCTCGCCGCGGCCGTCGCGTCCGTCGGGGGCGCCGAGCGCCCCGGGCAGGTGGCGATGGCGCGGGCCGTCGAGAAGGCCATCGACTCCGGAGAGCACGTCGCTTCGCAGGCCGGCACGGGGACGGGCAAGTCGCTCGCCTACCTGGTTCCCGCGATCCGCCACGCCGTCAAGGACAAGACGACCGTGGTGGTGTCCACGGCGACGATCGCGTTGCAGCGCCAGCTCGTCGACCGCGACCTGCCGCGGCTCGCGGAGGCCCTCGGCCCGCTGCTCGGTACGGAGCTGAAGTTCGCGATCCTCAAGGGGCGCCGCAACTACCTGTGCCTGCACCGGGTGCAGACGGGCGTGCCCGAGGAGGAGGACGAGGGGCCGAGCCTGTTCGACCCGCAGCAGCTGTCCTCGCTCGGACGGCAGGTCAAGCGGCTGAACGAGTGGGCGGAGGAGACCAAGACCGGCGACCGCGACGAGCTGGTGCCGGGGGTGGGCGAGCAGGCGTGGCGGCAGGTCGCCGTGACGGCGAAGGAGTGCCTGGGCGCGCAGCGGTGCCCGCAGGGGAGCGAGTGCTTCGCCGAGCTGGCGCGGGCTGAGGCCGGCGAGGCGCACATCGTCGTCACCAACCACGCGCTGCTGGCCATCGACGCCCTGGAGGAGTTCCAGGTCCTGCCCGAGCACGACGTGGTGATCGTCGACGAGGCCCACGAGCTGGTCGACCGGGTCACCTCGGTCGCGACCGGGGATCTGAGCGCCGCCGGTGTGGAGACGGCCGCGCGGCGGTGCGGGCGGCTGACCGAGGAGCACCTCGCCGACCGGCTCAAGGAGGCCGCCGAAGGGCTCGGCCTTCTGCTGGAGGAGATGCCCGCGGGCCGGATGGACGTCCTGCCCGGCGGCCTGGGCAACACGCTGGCGTCCGTCCGGGACGCCGCGCACGCCTGCGTCACGGCGCTCGGGCCGGAGAAGAAGGACGCCGACCCCGGTGACATGGCCGCGCGGAAGGCGGCGCGGTCCTCGCTGGAGGAGCTGCACGACACGGCCGTGCGGATCCTGGAGGCGTTCCAGCCCGAGATGGCGCAGCGCTTCGACGTGGTGTGGCTGGAGAAGCCGTTCGTCCAGGAAGGGCGGCCGAAGCGGCCGCCGGCGCTGCACGTGGCGCCGATCGGTGTCGGCGGGCTGTTGCGCACGACGCTGTTCGAGCAGCGCACCGCGATCCTCACGTCGGCGACGCTCACGCTGGGCGGGTCGTTCGAGCCGCTCGCCCGCCAGTGGGGGCTGCCGCCGCTGGACGAGGGCGGCCCGAAGGACGCCAGGACCGCCGCCGAGGGCCTCGCGAGGACCGCGACGGAGAAGGGCGAGGAGACCGAGGTCGTCTGGTCGGGGCTCGACGTCGGTTCGCCGTTCGACCATCCGAAGGCGGGCATCCTCTACGTCGCGCGGCATCTGCCGCAGCCGGGGCGGGACGGCCTCGCCGACGCCTACCTCACCGAGATCACCGAGCTGATCGAGGCGGCGGGCGGGCGGACGCTCGGCCTGTTCTCCTCGATGCGCGCCGCGCGCCAGGCCGCCGACGAGCTGAAGGACCACCTGTCCCACCCGCTGCTGTGCCAGGGCGAAGACTCCACGTCCCTGCTGGTGAAGCAGTTCGCCGAGGACGAGCGCACCTGCCTGTTCGGCACCCTGTCGCTCTGGCAGGGCGTGGACGTCCCCGGCCCCTCGCTGCAGCTCGTCATCATGGACCGCATCCCGTTCCCGCGCCCGGACGACCCGGTGTCGTCGGCGCGGTCCCGGGCCGTCGCGGCGCGCGGCGGCAACGGGTTCATGGCGGTCGCGGCGACGCACGCGGCGCTGCTGCTCGCGCAGGGCGCGGGCCGGCTGCTGCGCTCGATGGACGACCGCGGCGTGGTCGCCGTCCTCGACCCGCGGCTCGCCACGGCCCGCTACGGCGGCTTCCTCAAGAACTCGCTGCCGCCGTTCTGGGCGACCACGGACCCCGCCGTCGTCCGCGGCGCCCTCCGCCGGCTGGACGCCGCCGCGGCGCCGTCCTAGCCGCGGTAGGCGGAGAGGAACTCGCCGATGCGCCCGACGGCGTCCTCCAGGTCGTCGGCGTACTGGAGGGTGACGATGCGGAAGTGGTCGGTGGACGGCCAGTTGAACCCCGTCCCCTGGACGATGAGCAGCTTCTGCTGCTCCAGCAGGTCGAGGGCGAAGCGCATGTCGTCCTCGATCGGGTACATCTCCGGGTCCAGGCGCGGGAAGACGTAGAGGGCGCCCGTGGGCTTGACGCAGCTGACGCCCGGCAGGTCGTTGAGGAGTTTCCAGGCGCGGTCGCGCTGCTCGCCGAGGCGTCCGGTCGGCAGGACGAGGTCGTCGATGCTCTGGTAGCCGCCGAGCGCGGCCTGGATGGCGTGCTGCCCCGGAACGTTCGGGCACAGCCGCATGTTGGCGAGGATGTCGAGGCCCTCGATGTAGGACTCGGCGTGCTCCTTCGGCCCGGACAGCACCACCCATCCCGAGCGGAACCCGGCGACGCGGTAGTTCTTCGACAGGCCGCCGAAGGTGAGGCACAGCAGGTCGGGGGCCAGGGACGCGATCGGGACGTGCTCGGCGTCGTCGTAGAGGATCCGGTCGTAGATCTCGTCCGCGAAGATGATCAGGTTGCGGCGGCGGGCGACCTCGACGATGCGCGAGAGCACCTCGCGGGAGTAGACGGCGCCGGTCGGGTTGTTCGGGTTGATGATCACCAGCGCGCGGGTGCGGTCGCCGATCTTGGACTCGATGTCGTCCAGGCTCGGCTGCCACCCGTCGTCCTCGTCGCACAGGTAGTGGACGGGGGTGCCCCCGCACAGCGACACCGACGCCGTCCACAGCGGGTAGTCGGGCGTCGGGATGAGGACCTCGTCGCCGTCGTTGAGCAGCGCCTGCAGCGTCATGACGATGAGCTCGGAGACGCCGTTGCCGAGGTAGACGTCCTCGACGTCGACGCCCGCGACGCCGCTGTCCTCGAAGCGCTGCACGATGGCGCGGCGGGCGGGGAGGATGCCCTTGGAGTCGCTGTAGCCGTGCGCCTCCGGCAGGTTGCGGATCATGTCCTGGAGGAGTTCGGGCGGGGCCTCGAACCCGAAGGGGGCCGGGTTGCCGATGTGCAGCTTGAGGATCTTGCTTCCCTCGTTCTCCAGCTGCTTGGCGCGCTTGAGGACCGGCCCGCGGATGTCGTAACAGACGTTGGTCAGCTTGCCCGACTGGTTGACCTGCATGGACTTACCTTAGCCACGGTGCGCCCGCGACACGCGGCCCGCCCCGCAACGGCCTCGCGACCTGGGAGGACGCCCCGATCCCCCGGCGTGGCGCCGGGGGAACGAGCGCGTCACGGGCGGCGATGTCACGGGGCGGCGATGTCACGGGGCGGCGATGGCGGACAGGATCGCCAGCCGCGCCGCGCGCCGGGCGGGACGGATCGCGGCGAGCGCCCCGGCGACCGCGCCGACCACGGCGATGACCGCGACCTGCGCGACGGGAGGCGCGAAAGGGTTGCCGAGGGCGGTGCCGAGGCCCCAGCCCAGGAACACGCCGAGGACGAGCCCGCCGCCGGTGCCGAACAGCGCCACGATGACCGATTCCCAGCGCACCATCGACCGGATCTGCGGGCGCGTCGCGCCGACCGCGCGGAGCAGGCCGAGTTCGCGGGTCCGCTCGTGGACGGCCAGCGACAGCGTGTTGGCGATGCCGAGCAGCGCGACGACGATGGCCAGGATCAGCATCCCGTAGACGACGCTGATGAAACCGGCCATCTCCTCGGTCTGCGCCGCCACGAACTCGTCCCGCGACTCCACCTCGGGCGCCCCGTACGGCTTGGCCAGCGCGGTGAGGGCCTGCCGCGCGGACGCGACCGACGCGCCGGGCTTCAGCTCGACGAACGCCCTGGTGTCCAGCGGCTGCCTGGTGTGCGCGTCCCACACCGACCGCGGGACGAGGTAGTCGCCGGTCAGATCGGGGTTGCCGTAGACGGCGCCCACGGTGAGCTTCTGCGAGGTGCCGTCCGCGAACGTCACGCCGACCGCGGTACCCACGCGCCAGCCGTTGTCGTCCGCGGCCTTCTTCGAGACGGCGAACGTACCGGCGTCGTTGAGGCCGCCTTGGGTGACGTCCAGGTCGAGGACACGACGCAGACTGGAGGGGTCTGCGACACTGACGGTGGACGGCGCGCCGTTCACCCGCATGCTGCCCGTGCCCATCCCGGCGACCTCGCCCACCTGCGGCAGTTTCGCCGCTTCCCGAACGAGCGAGGTGGCGAAGCCGCCGGTCTCGTTGGTGCCCGCGTCCACGACGATCGGGCCGTTGAACGACCCGGCCACGCCGTCCTCCAGGGAGGCGCGCAGCGATCCGAGGAACACCGTCATCAGCGTGACGACCCCGACGCCGATCATCAGCGCGGTCGCCGCGCCGGCCGTGCGCGCCGGGCTGCGCGTGGCGTTGTCGCGCGCGAGCCTGCCGGGCACGCCGCGCAGCCGCGCCGCGGGCCCGCCGAGCAGCGCCGCGACGGGGCGGGCGGCGACGGGGCCGAGCACGACCATCGACACGACGGTCACGACCGCGCCCGCGGCCGTCATCGCCGTCTGCCCGGTGGCCGCGCCGAACGCGACGGTCCCGACGGCCACCGCCGCGAAGACGCCGCCGACGATGAGGCGGGTCTCCGACGGCCGGGACGCCTCGGCCGAGACCTCGCGCAGCGCGGCCAGCGGCGGCACCCGCGACGCCTTCAGCGCCGGGCCGAGCGCGGCGGCCAGCGTGACCAGCAGGCCGACCGGAACCGCGATCATGATCGTGGTGGCGGCGACGGTGAGGCCCTCCAGCGCGATCCCGATGCGGAAGCGGATGAACAGCTCCCGCAGCAGGGCGGCGAACCCGAGCCCGCCGGCGAGCCCGGCGAGGGTCGCGGCGGCGCCGATCACCAGCGCCTCGAAGCCGACGATGGTGACGACCTGGCGGCGCCCGGCGCCGAGCGCGCGCAGCAGGGCCGACTCGCGGGTCCGCTGCGCCATCGTGATCGCGAACGTGTTGTGGATGCTGAACGCCGCGACCAGCAGGGCCACCCCGCCGAACGCGGCCAGGACCGTCCGGAACACGCGCAGGAAGCCGTTCTGGACGAGGCTCATACCCTCCTCGACCTGCGCCTTCTTCGTGAGCGCCTGGACCCCCGCGGGCAGCGCCGCCCGCACGCGGGACGCCAGTTCCGCCTGGTCGACGCCGTCCTGCGCGCGGACGGAGACGCCGCTGATGCGGTCGGTGCCCTTCGCGACGTGCCTGCGAGCGCCTTCGAGGGAGAACGCCGTGAACGACGTCTCGCCGAAGGCCTCCTCGTCGCCGAACATGCTGATGCCGACGACGGTCACCGGGACCTTCTCCGGCGTGAGGACCGCTGTGCGGTCCCCGACCTTCAGGCGGCCCTCGTCGGCGAACATCCTGTCGATGACGACCTCGTCCGGCGCGCGGGGCGCCCGCCCTTCGGCGAGCCGGTAAGGGTTGAGCTTCGGATCGGTCTTCCAGTTGCCCGCCGTCCGGGGGCCGCGCGACTGGATCACCGTGCCGTCCTTGGCGAGCAGCTGCCCCGACCCCTCGATGGTCGGCTCGGCGTTGGCGACGCCCCGCACCCTGCGCACCCTGTCCAGGACGGACGCGTCGATCTGCCCCCGCGCGCCCCACGGCGCGTCGCTCACCCTGGTCGAGTTCCTGACGACCACGTCCGTGTCGCCGTACGCGCTGGAGACGTACCCGTCGATGCTCGCCGCGAGGGTGTCGCCCAGAACGAGCGTCCCGGTCAGGAACGTCACGCCGAGGAAGACCGCCACCAGGGAGCCGGCCAGGCGGCGCTTGCGTCCCCTCAGCTCCTTGAGGACGAGCCCGGTCATCGGTGGTCCCCCAGCCCTCGCATGCGGTCGAGCACGCGGTCGGGGGTGGGGGCGTCCATGACGTCCACGACCCGGCCGTCGGCGAGGAACACCACCGCGTCGGCGTGCCCGGCGGCGACCGGGTCGTGGGTCACCATCGCCACGGTCTGGCCCAGGTGGTCCACGGCGTCGCGCAGCAGCGCGAGCACCTCGGTGCCGGTGCGGGAGTCGAGGTTGCCGGTCGGCTCGTCCGCGAACACGATCTGCGGGCGCGTGACCAGGGCGCGCGCCAGCGCCACCCGCTGCTGCTGCCCGCCCGACATCTCCGACGGACGGTGCGACAGCCGGTCCCCGAGCTTCAGGACGCGGACGACCGTGTCCAGCCACTCCCGCTCCGGGCCCGCCCCCGCGAGGGTCAGCGGCAGGAGGATGTTGTCGCGCGCCGTCAGCGTGGGGAGCAGGTTGAACGCCTGGAAGACGAACCCGATCCGCTCGCGCCTGAGCCGGGTCAGGCGGCGGTCCGACAGCGCTCCGAGCTCCTGGCCGCCGACGTAGACCTTGCCGGACGTCGCGTCCTCCAGGCCCGCGACGCAGTGCATGAGCGTGGACTTCCCGGCCCCGGACGGACCCATGATCGCGGTGAACCGCCCGGCCGGGAACTCCACGCTGACGTCGTCGAGCGCCCGCACCGCCATGGCGCCGGACCCGTACACCTTGCCGAGGCCCACCGTGCGGGCGCCGCCCGCGCCGGCGTCCTCGGCGATCGATCGCCTTGCTTCCGCTGCGTTTCCCATGACCGGGATCGTGGCCTCACGCCATGGGGCCCGTCGTCGGGCCAGGAGATGCACTGTGCCTGCTCCTCGGGGAGGCCCCCGCCGGCCGCGGGGTACGTCCGGCGCGGTACGCGGCCCACGGCGAAGATCAATAAGACGGGGCGTCCAATTGTGATGCGGGCAACATACATGCAGGCTTGATTGCATGTATGTCGCGCTCGTACCGTCGGGAGCGTGTCAGTAAGCAGCCGCAGACGTCACCGGCTCGCCTCCCCCGGGCGGCGTACGCAGGAGGAGCGCCGGTCGCGCACGCAGGCCAGGCTCCTGGAGGCCACCACGGAGTGCCTGGTGGACCTCGGCTGGGCCGGGACGTCCACCACGGAGGTGGCGCGCCGCGCCGGCGTCTCGCGCGGCGCCCAGCAGCACCACTACCCGACGAAGATGGTCCTCGTCGCGGCGGCGCTGGAGCACCTGCTGGAGGCGCAGCGCCTGGCCTACGAGACGGCCTTCGCGGTGCTGCCGGCGGAGCGGCGCAACGTGTCGGGGGCGCTCGACCTGCTCTGGGAGGTGTTCCGCGGCCGTCCGGCCAAGGCCCTCATGGAGCTGGCGGTGGCGGCCCGCACCGATGACGAGCTGCGGCCGCTGTGCCGCGACCTGAACGAGCGGATCCTCCAGGTCATCACGGAGACCTTCGAGCGCCTGTTCCCCGACAACACCCTTGCCCCCGACTTCGTCTCGACGACGCTGCGCACCCTGTTCGCCATGTTCGTCGGGCTGTCCATCCAGAACGCGCTGGACGACGACGCCGACGGCCACCAGGCCGCGGTGCTGCGCCAGGTCAAGGACGTCGCGCAGCTGATCGTCCCCGAGCGGGGCCAGGCGGAGGCCCGGCCCCGCACCGGCCCCTAGCCACGACCCGTCACACATCGGCCCCGGCCGACCGCACCACCCCGAGGGAGCGTCCCCCATGCCGAAAGCCCCCACCGAACTCGCCGACGAGGTCCGCGAGCAGGTCAAGGACAAGAAGTCGTACCTCGGCGTCATCGACCGCCTGAACAAGGCCTCGGTCGAGAAGCACTGGGAGGCCTACGCCGACATCCCCTGGGACGACCCCGAGTTCCTCGTCGACAAGAACGACCCGCGCTGGGTGCTGCCGCCGTTCGACCGGCTCGGGGAGACGGAGTGGTACCAGTCGCAGCCCCAGGAGATCCGGTCGCAGATCGGCCTCTGGCGCGTCGCCACCGCGATGAAGATCGGGCTGCAGTTCGAGAACCTGCTGAAGCGCGGGCTGCTCAACTACGCCTACCGGCTGCCGAACGGCCGGCCCGAGTTCCGGTACGTCTACCACGAGACGACCGAGGAATGTCATCACGGCATGATGTTCCAGGAGTTCGTGAACCGGACGAAGATGCCGATCCGCGGCATGCCGCGCGCGCTCAACCTCATCGCGCAGGCGGCCCCGTGGATCCCGCTGGTCAGCACCGAGATGTTCTTCGTCTTCGTGCTCGGCGGCGAGGACCCCATCGACTACGTCCAGCGCAAGTCCCTCAAGGGCGGGCACATCAAGCACCCCCTGGAGGAGACCATCATGAAGATCCACATCGCGGAGGAGGCCCGGCACATCTCGTTCGCCCGGCACTACCTCAAGCACCGGGTCCCGAACATGCACCCGTTCCGCCGCCGGATCCTCGGCATCGCGACGCCCGTCGTCCTCGGCGTGATGGCGCGGATCATGCTGTCCCCGCCCGGGCCGATGGTGCGGCACTTCGGCATCCCGAAGGACGTCGTCCGCGCCGCCTACAAGAACGACGCGGCACAGGCGGAGATCGCCAACTCGGTCGGCAAGATCCGCGACCTGATGGCCGAGCTCGGCGTCGTCACGCCGGTGAACAAGCAGGTCTGGAAGGCCTTCGGCATCTGGGACGAGCCCAAGCAGCGCCGCGCCGTCGAGCCGGCCAGGGCCGCCTGACCCGCCGCCCCGGCCCGGGCGGCCTCCAGAGCGAGCGCGAGGACGAGCCGGCGGCGGCGAGTTTGTCGTCCCGGTGAGTACCGGCGGCCCGCACCGCCGCCTAGAATCCACGCAATTGAACAGAAGATCCAATTAGCCAGTGCGGTCCGGGCTCGCTCCACCCCCGAGCCCGGGCCCGCTGTCGACCGAGCGGAGCGCGCAATGAGCATCGCGATCGTGACCGGAGGAGCGTCCGGCATCGGCCGTGCGATCGCCACGTCCCTGGTGGCGCGCGGCGACACCGTCGTGGTCACCGACATCAACGCCGAGGGCGCCGCGCGGGTCGTCGACAAGCTGAACACCCTCGGCAAGGGCAAGGCCGCCTCCGCAGCCCTCGACGTCACCGACGCCGACGCCGTCACCGACCTCTACAAGGGCGTCAAGGCCGACCACGGGCGCCTCGACCTGGTGTTCAACAACGCGGGCATCGCGGTCGGCGGGCTGGCCGAGGAGCTCACCCTCGACCACTGGAACCGCGCCATCGACATCAACCTCAAGGGCGTCGTGCACGGCGTCCACGCCGCCTACCCGATCATGCTGGAGCAGGGCCGCGGCCACATCGTCAACACCGCCTCGCTCGCCGGGCTCGTCCCGATGCCGATCGGCATCCCCTACACCGCCACCAAGCACGCCGTCGTCGGCCTCTCCCTCGGCCTGCGCGCCGAGGCCGCCGGACGCGGCGTCAAGGTCAGCGTGGTGTGCCCGAGCTTCGTGGACACCCCGCTGCTGCACAACGTCAACCCCGACCTGCCCGAGACCCCGCTGAGCGGCGACGCCACCGGCGACATCGCGAAGGCGGCCCCGCGCCTCTACACGGCGGAGAAGCTCGCCCGCGACATCATGCGCGGCGTCGCCAAGAACCAGGCCCTCATCGTCGCGCCCGCCCACGGCCGCCTCGCCTGGCGCGGCGTCCGCCTCAACCCGGGCGCGGCCGTCCGCGTCGCCCAGATCGCCGTCAACCGCATCCGCGCCGGCCAGTAGGACGGCCACCCGCCTCTCCTTCGACCTGCGACGTCTTCGAGTGGTCGCGGGTCGAAGGCGTGCCGCTCGCACCGCTGCGACGCTCCGACTTCCGCGAGGGCTGCGGGGCGTGTCCCGCATAGGCTGGGCGGCGTGGAACGCATCCTGGTCAGCTCGTGCCTTGCCGGGCGGCCCGTCCGCTACGACGGGGCGGCCAAGCCGGTGGCCGGCGGCCTCTTCGAACGCTGGCGCGCCGAGGGCCGCCTCGTCCCGTTCTGCCCCGAGGTGTCGGGCGGCCTGCCCGTCCCCCGCCCGGCCGCCGAGATCGTCGGCGGGGACGGCGGCGACGTCCTCGACGGCACGGCCCGCGTCGTCACCGGCGGCGGCGCGGACGTCACCGGCGAGTTCCTCCGCGGCGCCCGCCTGGCCCTGGAGACCGCGCGGCGCGCCGGCGCCCGCCTCGCCCTGCTCAAGGAGGGCAGCCCGTCCTGCGGCGGCCACCGCGTCTACGACGGCACCTTCACCGGCGCGTCCGTCCCCGGTTCCGGCGTGACGACCGCACTCCTGCGCCGCTCCGGCATTCACGTCTTCACCGAGGACGAACTGGACGCGATGCAGGCCCTCCTGAACGACCTGGAGAACTGACGCCCGGAGACGGCGTCCCGTCCTTGCGGCTCACGGCCGGGAGACCGGCGGTTCGAAGGGCGGCAGGGTCTCCCGCGTGCTGCTCTGCCGTGGCGGCAGAGGGTCGAGCACCGGGTTGGTGAGGTGCTGGTAGATGATCGAGGTGCGGAAGCTGACGATCTCCCGGCGGTTGGTGAACTGGTCCAGGAGGAACGCGTGCAGATGGTCGATGTCCTGGGCCGTGACGTGGACGAGGAAGTCGTCGCTGCCGGCCATCGTGTAGACGGAGACGACTTCCGGCAGCCGGGTCACCGACCGTTCGAAGGCGCCGACGACGTCTCGGCGCAGAGGCCGGACCTGGGTGAACACCATCGCCTGGACCGAGCGGTTGAGCGCGGGCAGCGACACCTGGGCCCGGTATCCCCGGATGATGCCGCGCTTGTGCAGAAGCCTGGTGCGTTCGAGGCAGGTGGAGGGCGCGATGCCGAGTTTCTCGGCGAGGGCGCGGTTCGACTGCCGACCATCGGCCTGCAGATGATGCACGATCGCCGTATCAAGTTCGTCCACGCTTGCCTCCTCGACGCCGTTCCGAATTTAGTTCGGCGTACAGCCAATTGAGCCGCACAACACTCTAGCTTCGGGCCATGAGCCGAGCATTCACCCACGAAGAGGTCGTCATCCGGTGCGGACGCCGCTCCCGGCTGCCGCTGATCGTCGCCGTCCACTCCCGTGTTCTGGGCCCGGCGGTGGGCGGCTGCCGGCTGCGCCGCTACGACACCTGGCAGGACGGACTGACCGACGCCCTGCGCCTCTCGGAGGCCATGACCTACAAGGCCGCGGTGGCCGGTCTGGACTTCGGGGGCGGCAAGAGCGTGATCGTCCTCGACCGGGAGACCGAACTCACCGGGGACCTGCGCGAAGCCGTGCTCCAGGACCTGGGCGAGCTGGTCGGCTCCTTCCAGGGCTCCTACCGGACCGGCCCCGACGTCGGCACCGGCCCAGAGGACATGACAGTCCTGCGGCGCTTCTCGCCGTACGCTTACTGCGCGCCCGAGAAGGACGGCGGGACGGGCGATTCCGGCGGCCCCACCGCCGCGGGAGTCCTGGCCGCCCTGCACGCCGGCGCCCGTCACGTGTTCGGCGACGTCTCCTGCGCGGGCCGCACCGTGGTGATCAGCGGATTCGGGTCGGTCGGCAGCGGCATCGCCGCCGGCCTGGCCGCCGAAGGCGCGCACATCGTGGTGTCGGACGTGGAGCGGTCCCGCAAGAACGCCGCCCTGGCGTGCGGCTACGGATGGGTCGAACCCGATCAGGCCCTGTACGCGCCGGCCGACATCCTCGTCCCGGCGGCCGTCGGCGGCGTCCTCGATGAGGCGACCGTCCCCCGTCTCACCGCGCCCCTGGTCGTCGGCCCGGCGAACAACCAGCTCACCGAAGAATCCGTCGCCGACACCCTCGCGGAGCACGGCATCGTCTGGGTCCCGGACTACGTCGCCAGTGCCGGGGGCATCGTCTACGCCCTCAGCCGGGAATCGGAGAATCGCAGCCACGAGGCCGCCCAGAAGAGGGTGGAAGGTATCGGCGACACCGTCAGCCATGTTCTCGGCCTGGCCCGCACGACCGGCGTCACCCCGCTGCGGGCCGCCCGGGAGATCGCCGAACGCCGGCTCGCCTCCGCCGCCTCACAAGTCCGCGCCACCCGATGACATGGTCTGTACGACGCCGGGCACCTCGTTCCCGCCACCGAGGGCTTCCCCGGCACCTTGCCCTGCTCCCCTCCCTCAGAAAGGCAGAAGATGGACGACACGCCCCGCCGCAGGAGAAGCGAGATCTTCGGTGACGAGGAGGACGGCCGATTCGCCTTCCCCGCCGTCGGGAACGAGCGGGCGTTGCTCACCGGCGTCCTCGCCGCGCAGCGGTCGACCCTGGAAGTGAAGTGCGCCGGCCTGAACGCCGAGCTGGCCCGGCGGTCGGCGGAGCCGTCCACGCTGTCGCTGCTCGGCCTGGTCCGGCATCTCGCCGACATGGAGCGCCGCTGGTTCAGGACGGTCCTGGCCGGCCGGGACGCGCCCGCCCGCTTCTCGTCCGCCGAGGACCCCGACGGCGATTTCGACGGCGCCGTCCCGGACCCCGAGGTCATCGCGGGCGCCTGGCGCGCCTGGCGGGAGGAGGTGGCCTTCGCCGACGCCTACACCGCCGAGGCGCCGCACCTCGACGTCGAGGGCCGCGACGCCTGGCGCGGGCGGGTCTCCCTGCGCTGGGTGCTCATCCACATGATCGAGGAGTACGCACGGCACAACGGTCACGCCGACCTGCTCCGCGAACGCATCGACGGCGCGAGGGGCCTGTGAGCGAGGACGGGACGGGCCCGCGCCCGGGCATCCCCGTCGCGGCGCGCACAGGGCGGCCTCCGGCGCACCGGCTCAAGCCATGAAACGGGTGATCTGCTCGGGGGTCAGCGCCGGGACGGGGAGCGGCCGCGCGGCCTCGGGGCGCAGCCCGTCGAGGAAGAACCCGAGGCAGCGCCGCCAGGCGTCGGGCGCGACGTCCGCCGACTCCCGGATCACCTGCGACATCGCCCACATCAGGGTCACGACGTCCTGCGGCTCGAAGTCGGGGCGCAGGCCACCGGCTTCCTTGGCCCGGGCCATGATCGTCACCAGGTGCTCGAATCCCCGATGGCAGGCGGTGTTCAGCTCGGAGGCGAGCGGGAAGCGCCGGGCGAGCGCGTCGTTGAGCCCGCGGTCCTCGGCCTGCAGCGCGAAGAGCCCCTCGATGTAGGCGACGAACCCGCTCCATGGATCGGGATCGGCCAGGGACCGCTCGACGATCTCGTCCAGCGCGGCCAGGCGGGCGGGGAAGATGGCGTCGAAGAGGTTCTCGCGCGCGGGGAAGTGGTTGTAGAGCGTGCCGATGCTCACGCCCGCCCTCCGCGCGACCTCTTCCAGCGGCGCGTCCAGGCCGCGTTCCCCGAACACGGCCGCGGCGGCGGCCACCAGCTTGTCCCGATTGCGTGCGGCGTCCGCCCGAAGCGGCCTGCTCTTCCCGGCCATGCCTCCATCCTACGAAGTTGAGGAAACCCTCAAGTTCCATGTTAAATTGAGGTGATCCTCAACTTACGGGAGTTGCGCATGTCTTCCACGACCGTCGTCATCGGGGCCGGACCGGGTCTCGGCATGTCCGTCGCCCACCGCTTCGGCCGCGAAGGCCACAAGATCGTCCTCATGTCCAGGAACGGGGCGCGCCACCCCGGCTACGTCGCGGCGCTGGAGGCCGAGGGCGTCGAGGCCACGGCCATCGCGGCGGACGTCCGCGACCGCGACGCGCTGCTCGCCGCGCTCGACGCGATCGGCCGCGTCGACGTCGTCTACTACGGCCCCGGCGCGGCGGATCTGGACGCCCGGCCCGTTCCCATCACCTCGACGGACGTGCCGGCCGCCCAGGAGGCGATGAGCTCGGTGTATCCCGCGATCGACGTGGTGGGCGCCCTCCTGCCCGGAATGCTGGAGCGCGGTGACGGCGGGCTGCTGTTCGCGGGCGGCCTCAGCGCGGTCGTCCCGATGCCCATGCTCGGCGGCCTCGCGCTCTCCTCGGCGGCCCTGCGGAACTACGCCCTGACCCTCAACGCGGCCCTGACCGAGAAGGGGATCTACGCCGGAACCCTGACGATCGGCGGCCTCATCGAACGCGGCGACATCCACCGCATGATCACGTCCCAGATGGACGGGCTGGACGGCCTCCCCGTCGGCACCCTCGCTCCCGACGACATCGCCGACACCGCCTGGGACCTCTACGCCAAGCGCGACCGCTCCGAAGCGGTCTTCAACGCGCTGGCCTGACCGCTCATCAGGTCGGCCGGTCCTGCTGGGCTGCGGTGAGAGCCTGCTCCACCGAGTCGTAGAGCGGGTAGACGTCGAAGTCCCCCGCCACACGGACGATGGCGGGGGGGCTGGTCCCACGCGTTCTGCATGTGCGATCTCCTCATCTGTCCTTCGCCGACGATGGGACGCGGCTCGCTCTTCAACCGTTCCGGCCAGGCGTTCCCGGTGCGTGCGGGCATCCGGCCCGCGGGACGGCCAGACGGGGATGGCCAAAGGCATGACCCGAAGAGCCGCCATGCCGGCGGGGCCGCCTTAGCGGGCCGTCGGCCCGGCGGCCTTGGAACCGCTACGCCGGGCGCGCCCGCTCCGAAGTGGTCCTGAGCGCGCCGGCGTGCGGATCGGCCTGCTCACCGGCGAGGCCCGTGATCAGGCTCAGGGCCGCGGCCGAAGGGGTGTCCGGGTCGGCGGTGAACACCGCCATGCGCTGGCCCTCGTCGTTGGACAGCTCCATGATCTCGTTGTTCAGCGTCATCGCCCCCACCAGCGGATGCCTGAACTCGCGGACGTACCGGACGGCGCAGTCCTGAACCGGATGCGCCGCCCACAATGACGCGAACTCGGGGCTGTGCACGGCGAGCTCGCCGATGAGGCCGGTCAGCTCCGCGTCATGGGGGTAGCGGACAGAGGTCATCCGGACGTCCGCGACCGTGTCCCGGGCCTTGGTCCGCCAGTCGGCGTACAGCTCGCGCGTGTGCGGATCCAGGAAGACGAGGCGGGCGATGTTGGGGCGTCCACGGGGCTGGTCGGGCGCCTCGAAGGGGAGGTGTCCGGCGAGCAGCGCGTGGGCGGCGCGGTTCCAGGCGAGCACGTCGTAGCGGCGGCCCATGATCAGCGCCGGGGTGTCGCCGAACGCGCCGAGCATGAGCCGGACGGCGGGGCGCAGCCGCTCTGGCCGCGGGCGCCTGCGGGGTGCGGTCTTCTGGCGGGCGAGGCTCCGCAGGTAGGCGTGCTCCGTCTCGTCCAGCTCCAGCACTCGGGCGATCGCGTCGAGGACGGCCTCCGAGGCGTTGGGGCTCTGGCCCTGCTCCAGGCGTGTGTAGTACCCGGCGCTGACGCCCGCGAGCTGCGCCAGCTCTTCGCGGCGCAGCCCGGGCACGCGCCGCCGCCCGCCGTAGTCGGGCAGACCGACGTCCTCGGGACGGAGCCGTGCGCGACGGCTGCGCAGGAACTCGCCGAGCTCAGATCGCTGCTCCATGCCGTCCAGCATGCTCGCCTCCGCCTTCTTTCGCCTGCACCTGCCAGGTGTAGGCACCGCAGGGGTGCTCTCAGCGAGGGGCTGGGTAGCGCTCGCGGTTCGCCGCAGGGTGGGCCGTGCCGGGACGCCGTCCTGCGCCCCGGCACGACACATCATGAAAGGCGAACATGACGGACGATTCGATCCGGCACGCGCGCTCCAGCGCACTCGACCGCCGCGAATGGCTGACCCTGGTCACCCTGTGCGGCGCCACGTTCATGACGGGGCTGGACTACTCCGTCGTCACCGTGGCCCTCCCGGAGATAGGACGCGACCTGGGCTTCGCGACCACCGGTTCGCTGCAGTGGGTCGCGACGGCAAGCCTGCTGCCGACCGCGAGCCTGCTGCCCCTGTTCGGCCGCGTCTCCGACATCGTCGGGCGCCGCCGGCTGTTCATCCTCGGAGTCGTCCTGTTCGGCGGCTTCTCCCTGGCGGCGGCACTGGCGAGCGCGCCCGCACCGCTGATCGCCGCCCGCGCGGGCCAGGGCGCGTCCGCGGCGATGGTCATGCCAACGGCCGTCGCGCTGTTGACGGCGGCCTTCCCCGAAGGACCTCGCCGGACGCGGGCGCTGGGCGTCAACGGCGCGGTGCTGTCGCTGGGATTCGTCCTCGGCACCCTGGGCGGCGGCGTCATCACCAGCGGGCTGAACTGGCGCTGGACCATGCTGCTCCTCGCCGCCATCAGCGGCCTGCTGCTGCTCGGCACGACCACTCTGCCGCGAGACACCGGCCCCCGCGCCATGGCCCGCCTGGACGTTCCCGGTGCCGTACTGGCGAGTGTCGGCCTGTTCGCTCTGGTCTACGGCATCTCGACGGGCCCGGACGCAGGGTGGGTGAGCCCGCCGACGCTTGGGTCCCTCTCCCTGGCCGTGCTCTGCCTGAGCGCTTTCCTCCTGGTGGAGCAGCGGCACCCGGCCCCGCTGATTCCGCTGGGCCTGCTGAACAGGCCGACGGTGAAGTGGGGCGGCCTCGTCGGCTTCGTCACCCTCGGCATGTGCGGCGGCGCGACGGTCCTTCTCAGCCTCTACATGCAGGACGTCCTCGGCTACTCGGCTCTCGCCACGGGCGCCGGCTTCCTTGCGGAGGGCATCGCGGCTCTCGTCGCGGGCCTGCTGGCCGTCCGCCTGATCGCAGCGCTGGGCGGGACACGCGCCATGAGCCTCGGCCTCGCCGTGCAGGGCCTCGGCACAGGCGCGATGACCCTCCTGCCTGTGGAGGGCGGACTCCCTCTCCTGCTCACCACGTCCGGTGCCATGGGCTTCGGCCATGTCCTGACGGTCGTCTCCTTCATCACCGCCATGACGTCCGGTCTACGGGACGACGAGCAGGGTGCCGCAGGCGGCCTGTCACAACTGCCGCAGTTCCTCGGGGGCATCGGCACCGCCGGCCTGGCGGCCGTCGTCACGGCCCGCACGGGTGCGCTCTCGCCCACGACGGACGCGTTGCACGCCACCCTGGGCGGCCTGCATGCGGCCACCCTGGCGGCCGGTCTCATCTGCCTGACCGCCAGCGCCCTACCGCTGCTCCTCCGGTCGACACCCCACGGTCCGACCGCCGACGCGAGCAGCTCCGGAAGGCAACGAGCCTCCTCGTAGCCGAGCCACCCGCGGTCGATCTTGACAGGCAAGCGTCGACTTGCCTAACGTTGGGTGAGTGGGAGACATGTTCAAGGCGTTGGCCGACCCCACGCGGCGCACCATCCTCGACGAGCTGACCCGCCAGAACGGCCAGACTCTCTTCGAGATCTGCGGCCGCCTGACGACCACGCACGGGCTCGGCTCGTCACGGCAGGCGATCTCGCAGCATCTCGACGTCCTTGAGGCCGCCGGCCTGGTCGAGACCAGACGTGAGGGCCGGTACAAGTTCCACTACATCAACACCGGCCCGCTCCAATACATCGTCGAACGGTGGCTCCGCAGGACCACGGGGCCCGAGCGTCCGTGACGGCGCACCGAATGAAGGCCGAAAGGGAACCGAGATGAGAATCAGACTGACGAGCGTGTTCGTGGACGATCAGGAAAGGGCCCTCAGGTTCTACACCGACATACTGGGGTTCGAGAAGAAGCACGACATCCCCCTCGGCGAGGACCGGTGGCTGACGGTGGTGTCCCCGAAGGACCCGGACGGCCCGAATCTGCTCCTCGAACCCAGCAGCCACCCCGCGGTGAAGCCGTTCAAGGAAGCGCTCGTCGCCGACGGCATCCCGTTCGCCTCGTTCGAAGTCGACAACGTCAAGGCCGAGTACGACCGGCTGCGCGGTCTCGGAGTCCGCTTCACCCAGGAGCCCGTCGAGATGGGACCGGTGGTCACGGCCGTCCTGGACGACACCTGCGGCAACCTGATCCAGATCGCCCACCGGCCCGTCTGACCGCCCACCACGACAAATGAGAAAGGCCCCGCCGGTAACGGCGGGGCCTTTCTGCAATATGTGTCCGGCGGCGTCCTACTCTCCCACACGGTCTCCCATGCAGTACCATCGGCGCTGAAGGGCTTAACTTCCGGGTTCGGGATGGG